>CALVJD010000035.1 GCA_944332005.1 uncultured Bacilli bacterium | reverse complement strand
CTGTACCTAATTTAGGAACAGATTTGATACTAGTAACTATAGCTGATGATGGAATAGTAACTTATGCAGATACAAGTAAAGAATGGTATAACTATTGCGATAAAGTATGGGCTAATGCTATAGACTTGATAGATATTCCTAGTAAGAGTTATAAAGTAGGAGATACCATAAGTGAAAGTGATATAAGAAGTTACTTTGTCTGGATACCTAAATATAAGTATAAACTATGGAATGTTGAAACAACTAATCCTACGAAGTTAGCTCATTCCATTGAAATCATTTTTGATACAACAAATACAACAGATATTGAAGGTCTATCATGCACAACACCAATGGCAAGTGGTGAAAGTGGCGAATGTGATAATGGCGAATATATGACGCATCCTGCTTTTATCAGTATGGATGTAGATGGATTCTGGGTAGGGAAATTTGAATCAACGGGAAGTATATCTAATATCACTGTAAAACCGAATCAATCATCATTAAGGAATCAGAACGTCTATAATATGTTTGTAAATGCATATAACTATTCAAGAGAAAATGATTCGCATATGATGAAGAATACGGAATGGGGAGCGGTTGCTTATTTAAGTCATTCAAAATATGGGATTGATCAAGAAATTAATATCAACAATAATAGTTCTTATATTACAGGTAATAGTAGTTTGCTCACCATTCAGCAAGGAAGGTATCCTGGTACTTATGGAAATGGAAGCAATTATAATCAAGCCTATAATACGGAGATAGGGTATTTAGCTAGTACGACGGGGAATATCACAGGCATCTATGATATGTCAGGTGATTCTAATGAATATATGGCATCTTACCGAGCCAATACTTATGGAAGTAGTGGATTTAATACTACGAATATAAAGAGTTATGATAGTAAATATTTTGATGTGTATTTGAGTAATAGTACGGAAAGTAGTTATCAGAATCGTATATTAGGAGATGCGACAGGAGAGATGGGACCATTTATTAAATTTGAAGATGGAGATGGATCATCAAGACCACATAATCTATGGTATTCCGACTATTCTCAGTTTGTGGACTCGTCCGCTCCATGGTTTCATCGAGGCGGCGCTCACGACAATGGTGTACTCGCAGGCCAGTTCAACTTCGGTCGCAACACTGGGACGTCTTACAGCGGCTATTCGTTCCGCCTCGTGCTCGCACCATAATTTACAAAAAGTGTAGACTGCGGTCTACATTTTTTCTAGCTTTTGAATTTGTTTTCGTGTATAATGAATTTATAAGATAGGTGATTGATATGAAACGATGCGGTTTTACGTTAATTGAATTATTAACAGTTATTGTGATTCTAGGAGTTATAGCACTAATTGCTGTTCCTGTTGTTAACGGGACGATTAAAACTATGCGTGAAAGATCTTATCAGCAACAGTTAGAGAACATTAAGGCAGCAGCTAAGATGTGGGCAAACGAAAATATTTATGATTTGCCTACGGAAGAAAACCCTATAAAAACTTTAACTTTAGAGTTTTTGATTCAGAATGGATATGTGGAAAAAGAGATTGTAAATCCTAAAACTGGAGAAGAATTTCAAAATTTAGTGGTGACAGTTACTTATAAAGATGGTGGTTTATCTTATGAAGTGCTAATTGATAATGTAGCAGTTGCCTATGATGTGATCGTTAAGGACAGAATATTGTATTCGTTGTGCTAGATTTTACTAAAAAAAGTGAATATTAGTAAAATAAAAATAAAAAATATTTCCTTTTTTTAGAAACTATGATAGAATTGATATAGTAAAGTGAAAACTTGTGATCAAAAATAGGAGGAATAAAAAATGGGACTGAATTTGAAAAAGTGGCTTACTACGGAAGAGGATGTTTTTAGTAGTAATGATACTTCTAATGAATATTATAATTTAAAGCCGGAAGAAGCTTTAGCAGAAAATGAAGGTGGAAGTAAGATGATCTTACTGGAACCACGTGCTTATTCGGAGGCACAACAAATTGTCGATCATTTAAAAAATCGTAATACAGTGGTTGTCAATTTGAAACGTGTGACGAGTGATCAAGCAAAACGTATTGTCGATTTTTTGAGTGGAACGATTTATGCGATTGGGGGAGATCTTCAAAAGATCGGTGGAGGAATTTTTCTTTGTACTCCTAATAATGTCAATGTTCAAGGAAAAATTACAGATGAAACAGAAGGAAAAGATATTCACGATAATGATGATATCAATATTGAGTGGTAGAAATATTTACAAGAATAAAAAAGTGTGCTACAATATGCCGTAGCGCCAAGAGGTGAATTTATGGAGAAATTTAACAGAACACTTCGCGGCTATGATCCTGAAGAGGTAAATGCTTTTTTAGACAAAGTAATTAAGCAAGTGGAGCAGATGATCGAAGACAACAAGAAAAAAGATAAACAGATTGCTGAGTTAGTGTCTATAGCAGAGGAGAATACGCGTTTAAAACAAAAGCTTGCGCAGTATGAACGAATGGAAGCGACGCTAAATCGTGCGATTTTGATGGCTCAAAAGACATCGGATCAAATGCGAGTTGCTGCTCATCAGGAAAGTGAAGTTATTCTTGACGATGCGAAGAAAAATGCCAACCGTATTATTAATGAAGCTCTTCTCCAGGCGGAAAAGACGGAACAAGAGGCAAATATGTTAAGAAGAAATATTAATATCTTTAAACGCAGAATTAAAGCGATCATCGAAGAACAACTACAAGTTGTCGATGAATTAGATAAAACAGAACTTTAAAACAGATGATAGAGACGGTATATGAAGGAATTAGTAGAGAGTCTATGGTTGGTGAAAATAGATATGAAATTCATATATAGATCACTCTAGATGTTTCTTATGGATAAGATAAGAACGGTTACGCGTTATAGTATAAAGTGTATAAATATTATAAACTAAGGTGGTACCGCGGGGGAACTCGTCCTTAATCGGTATCATCTTTTTTGTTTTAAAATAAAAGGAGGAAGAACATGAATTTTAAAGAATTAAACAAAGGAAAAATCAATGATTGCGAAAAAGAAATTTCAAAATATTGGGAAGACATTGACATTTTAAATAAAACCATTGAAAACCGTAATGGAGAAGAAAAATTTGTTTTTTATGATGGACCAGCAACGGCAAATGGAATGCCTGGTGTTCATCATATGCTGGCTAAATTTTTAAAAGATACTTTTTGTAAATATAAAACGATGCAAGGATATCAAGTATATCGTAAAGTAGGATGGGATACTCATGGTCTTCCAGTCGAATTAGAAGTGGAAAAAGAACTAGGATTCAATGATAAAAAAGATATCGAGAAATATGGAATTGAACCATTTAATCAAAAGTGTCGTGAAAGTGTTTGGAAAAATGAAGAAGCGTTTTCAAAGTTGACGAAAGAAATGGGACAATTCATCGATTTGGAACATCCTTATGTTACTTATGATAACAATTATATTGAGACCGAATGGTGGATTTTGAAGAAGTTTTTCGATGCTGGTTTAATCTATGAAGGACATAAGATTTTACCTTTCTGTACGAGATGTGGAACTGGTCTTGCTAGTCATGAGGTTGCACAAGGATATAAGGAAATTCCCGTTAATTCGGTAGTGGTACCAATGAAAGTGGTCGGAGAAGATACGTATTTCTTAGTATGGACGACGACACCTTGGACGTTACTTGCCAATGTCGCACTTTGTGTCAACCCTGACGAACGTTATGTGAAAGTGAAAAGCAAAGGTTTTCAGTTTATTTTAGCGGAAACATTAGCACCTTCTATTTTAGGTGAAGGATACGAGGTTTTAGAGACTTATAAAGGAAAAGACTTGGAATACACCAAATATGAACAGTTATTACCTTTTATCGATGTCAAGGGAGATGCATTCTTTGTTACTTGTGATAATTATGTTACGATGGAAGATGGAACCGGTGTTGTTCACCTTGCACCAGCATTTGGAGAAGACGACTATCAGGTTGGAAAACGTTATCACTTACCAGTTGTAAATCCTGTTGGAGAAGATGGTAAATATAAAGAAGGTCCATGGAAAGGTATGTTCGTCATGGATGCGGATCTAGAAGTGATCAAGTATTTAAAAGAACATGACAAATTATTTAAAAAGATTAAAATGAATCATAACTATCCACATTGTTGGCGATGTGGAACGCCATTACTTTATTATTCAAAACCGAGTTGGTATATAGAAACGACGAAATTGAAAGATAAAATTATCGAAAATAATAATACGGTGCATTGGCATCCTGATTATGTTGGTGAAAAACGTTTTGGTAATTGGCTTGAAAATATGAATGATTGGGCGATTTCAAGAAGTCGTTATTGGGGAACACCACTTCCGCTTTGGACTTGTGAATGTGGTCATAAAGAAATGATTGGATCAAGAGCAGAATTAGTGGAGAGAGCTTATGAAGAAATCGATATGACGATTGAACTTCATCGTCCATTTGTCGATGATATTCATATTAAATGTCCAGATTGTGGCAAGTTGATGAATAGAGTTCCCGATGTAATCGATTGTTGGTTTGATTCAGGATCAATGCCATTTGCTCAGTATCATTACCCATTTGAAAATAAGGATCTCTTTGAAAGTCAATTTCCTGCTGATTTTATCAGTGAAGGAATCGACCAAACACGCGGATGGTTTTATGTATTATTAGTAATTTCTACTTTTGTAACAGGTAAAGCTCCATATAAAAATGTTTTGGTTAATGATTTGCTTCTAGATAAATATGGTAAAAAAATGAGTAAAAGCAAAGGAAATGCGATTAATCCATTTGATATTATCGAAGAATATGGAGCTGATACGATTCGCTTCTATTTGCCTTATACCTCACCGGTATGGTTACCAACAAAATTCGATGTTGATGGACTTAAGGAAATCTACTCAAAGTTTATTAGTACGTTAAAAAATACGTATTCTTTCTTTCAAATGTATGCGAATGCGGATGGTGTGGATCCAAGAGAATATGATATTCCCGTTCAAAATCGTGAAGTGATCGATAAATGGTTATTATCAAAATTACATAACTTGATCAAAGAAGTAACCGAAGGTTATGAAAATTATGATTTGACTAGTGTTACGAAACCGATTATTACATTTCTAAATGATGATTTATCAAATTGGTATATTCGTAGTAATCGTCGTCGTTTCTGGGAGAGTGAGTTAACGCCTTCGAAACAAGCTGTCTACCAGACAACTTATGAAGTATTGCTTTCATTAACGAAATTGATCGCTCCAATTTCACCATTTATCACAGAAGAAATCTATCGTAACTTAACTGGTAATCTATCAGTTCATCTAGAAGATTTCCCTAAATATAATCCTGATTTTATCAACGAAAAAATAGAAGAACAGATGGATCTTGTCCGTGATATTTGTTCTTTAGGACGATATGCTCGTGAAGATGTAAAAATTAAAGTACGTCAACCAATTAGTGAAGTTATTTTAGATCAAAGACACGAAGAGACAATTGGTAATTTAGTGGGTATCATCAAAGAAGAGTTAAATGTAAAAGAAGTTAATTTTATTACGAATATGACGGATTATATGAACTATACGATTAAACCAAATTATCGTGTTGTAGGTAAGATTTTTGGACCGAAAGTAAAACAGTTTGCCGATTACTTACTAACTTTAAATAACGAAGAAATTGAAGCTATCGAATCGGGGGTTTACCATGGTAATTTCGATGGACTTGATCTCGATGTAACACCGGATATGGTCGATATTAAAGTAGAGGTAAAAGAAGGATTTTGTTCCGCTAGCAATTCGAAAGTGTTTGTTATTCTCAATACAGAATTAACAGAAGATTTAGTATTAGAAGGAATTGCTCGAGAAATTATCCGTAAAGTTCAAAGTTTACGTAAGGAATTCGATCTCAATATTACGGATCGTATTCGCGTTTATTACGATGGCAATGAAATGTTAGAGAAAACGTTAGAAAAACATCAAGAATATATCAAAAACGAAACATTAGCGCTCGCATTAATCAAAAAGTCTAATATTAGTGAACCATATGATATGAATGGTTTAGAGGTCGAATTAATGATTGAAAAGGTTGGAGAATAATCCAATCTTTTTTTCAAAAATAGAGAAGATTATGATAAAATGAAGGTGAGGTGTTCAGTATGAAATTAGTTTCTTGGAATGTAGCAGGACTTAGAGCTTGTTATAAGAAAGGCTTTTTAGATTTTTTTGAAAGAGTAGATGCAGATATTGTTTGTCTTCAAGAAGTAAAAGTTTTGGAGGAAGAAATACCATTTACTGTTTCTAATTATTCTCACTATTTAAATCCCGCTAATAAAAAAGGATATTCGGGAACGCTTGTCTATACGAAAGAAACACCACTTTCTGTATCTTATGGTATGGGGATCGAGGAACATGATCAAGAAGGAAGAATGATTACGTTGGAATATCCGAATTTTTATTTGGTGAATGTTTATGTTCCAAATGTGAAAAGAGACTTATCTCGTCTCGATTATCGTATGAAATGGGAAGATGATTTTCGATCTTATCTCAAGAAATTAGAGGAAAAGAAGCCGGTTATTGGTTGTGGAGACTTTAATGTCGCACACGAAGAAATCGATATTAAAAATGCGAAAGCAAATATTGGTAATGCAGGTTTCACTTATGAAGAAAGAGATAAATTTACGAAGTTATTAGAGAGTGGCTTTATTGACAGTTTCCGTTATTTATATCCTGATTTATCAGATCGCTATACTTGGTGGAGTTATATCGGACATGTAAGAGCTCGTAACATTGGTTGGCGCATCGATTATTTTATTCTCTCAGAATCTTATCAAGATCATTTAAAAGATGCTATTATTTATTCTGATGTTTATGGTAGCGATCATTGTCCGATTGGTATTGAAATCGAATAATCATTAGTTTGATTGAAGAAACGTTTCAAAATACAACGATATTGTTGTGTTTTTTGTTTGGTGTGTTAAAATGGTATTTGTTGAATCTTATATTGAATAAAAGGATCATAAAGAATAAAAGTGGTATATTTATAATAGGTAGTAAAGATTTGAAAAATTGTCAAATGAATTGAGGGGATACTGTCATAGTTATTGACTTTCCAAATAGAATAGTGTATAAATGAGAGGAAATGAGGAAGTGATGAAATGTCAAAAAAGTTAGTCATTGTGGAATCTCCAAGTAAAAGTAAAACAATTGAAAAATATTTAGGAAAAGATTATAAAGTAGTATCTAGTAAGGGACATATTCGTGATTTATCGACGAAAGGGAAATATGGTTTAGGTGTTGATTTAGAAGATCACTTTAAACCTGATTATGTTCCGATTAAAGGAAAGAAAAAAGTGATCGATGAGTTAAAACGTGATGCTAAAGCTGCTGATCATGTTTATCTTGCAACCGATCCTGATCGTGAGGGAGAAGCGATTTCTTGGCATTTATACGATGCATTAAAATTGAAGGACAAAGATTATGATCGTGTTGTTTTCAATGAAATTACGAAAGGTGCTGTGACAGAAGCATTTAAACATACACGAAAGATCGATCAAGATATGGTAAGTAGCCAAGAGGCAAGAAGAATATTGGATCGTATTATTGGGTTTCGTCTATCTAAATTGATGCAGTCGAAAACAAGTGGTAGCAGTGCTGGTCGTGTGCAAAGTGTAGCTTTAAAATTGATCGTTGATCGCGAACGTGAAATTGAAGCGTTTATACCAAAAGAATATTGGAGTATTACCGCGCATTTTAAAGAGTTTGATGCTGATTTATTCCAATATAATCATAAGGATTTGGAAATTCATACTGAGGTAGAAGCGGACGATGTTTTAAACCATTTAAGTAATGCTTTTAAAATTGAAAGCGTCGACAAAAAGACGAAGAACAAAAAGTCGAAATTTCCTTTTATTACCAGTACGTTGCAACAAGATGCTTCCAACAAGTTAGGATTTACCGCGAAAAAAACGATGAGTCTAGCACAAAAATTATACGAAGGAATTGAACTAGCTGATGAGACAGTGGGACTTATTACTTATATGCGTACGGATTCAGTTCGTTTGAGTGATGAGTTTATTAAGTCTACTTATGGTTATATTGCTTCTAAATATGGAGAAAATTATATTGGATATGTGAAATCGGCTAAGAAGACGGAAAACGTCCAAGATGCTCATGAAGCGATTCGTCCAACGAGTATCGATCGTACTCCTGAGAGTGTAAAGCCATTTTTATCAAACGATGAATTTAAATTGTATCGTATGATTTATTATCGTGCCCTTGCTAGTTTAATGGCAGATGCGAAGACAGATAATACGACGGTTCTTTTAGATAGCAATAATTATCAATTTAAAGCAACTGGTAGTATCATCATTTTCGATGGTTATTTGAAAGTATATTCTGATTATGAAGATACGAAAGATACTATTTTACCACCATTTGATACTTATCAGTCGAATGTGATCGTATCAAATGAAATTACGAAGGAACAACATTTTACGAAACCACCTGCTCGTTATACAGAAGCGAAATTGATTAAAGAGATGGAGGAACTTGGAATTGGTCGACCTAGTACGTATGCGACAATTATGGATAATATTAAAACACGTGGTTATGTGAATATGGTCGATAAGAAGTTCGTACCTACGGAGATTGGTTTTGAAGTGACAGATAAATTACAAGAGTATTTTGATCATATTATCAATGTAAAATATACGGCAAATATGGAAGAAGACCTCGATAAGATAGCAGAAGGAAAAGCTATCTGGTATCAAGTGGTAGAAGATTTTTATAAAGATTTTGATCCGGCTTTACAAGAGGCATTTGGTAAGATGGAAAAGAAAAAGGCTGAGGAAACTGGTGAAATGTGTCCGGAATGTGGACATCCACTTGTGATTCGTAAAAGTCGTTATGGTGAGTTTACTGCTTGTAGTAATTATCCACAGTGCAAGTATGTAAAAAGTGAACCAAAAGAAGTCAAAGAAATCTGTGATTGCCCAAATTGTGATGGTAAAATTATCGAGAAAAAAAGTAAACGTGGCAAAGTATTCTATGGATGTAATAACTATCCTAAATGTAAGACTGCCTATTGGGATAAACCAACTGGTGAAAAATGTCCGGAATGTGGTAGTATGTTAACGATGAAAAAAGACAAAATAAAATGTAGTAGTTGTTCTTACGAAAAGTAGGCATTTATGTAATGAACCCCGTTTCTTGGCAAAATAGAAACGAGGTTTTTATATGTCAAAATTAAGGTATGAAGATAAAATTAGTTTATATAGAGAAAAAAAGAACATCAACAAAAAGTTTATCGAAGAAATATAATATATGGGAGAATATAATGAATTATATGGTAAGTTTAAGAGCTCAAAGAAATAAAGAGCATCCAAAATACAAAAAAGAAGAGGCAATCACACGAGTTTTGATAAATGGACAGTGGTTATTGATATGGAATTACCAAGTTATGGAATGTTACAAAATTGGATAAAAGATATAAAGAAAATGGCTATAATATAGTTGAATGAAAATGATGACGTTCAACTTTTGGGCAGTTCATTAAACTCTACTTTTTTATTTGTCAAGCGTTTTCATTTTTGATATAATAATCATAGAGGGAATGTGATTCAGATGAAAGAAGTAAAAAATGAACAACCGAATCGTTATCATTTAATAGCAAAACCTAAGAATTGTAAAAATATCAATGATTTACTTTCTACGGATCATCAGTATTTAAATTTATCCAAAGTGATTTTTATTGAGATTCCATCGATTGATGGAGAATTAAATCAGATTGCACCTAAAAAGTTTTCTCGTGTTACAAAAGGAAAACAAAAAATAGAAAATGCAACGAAGACAAAACTTGCATTGATCGATTTATACGTTTTAGATCATTCACGAGAAGCGGGAGAGCAAGAATTCCGTGATTATTTAAATCATTCTTGTGGGTATGAAATTCCTGAAGATTATGATTTTAGTATTGTCTATCGTATGAAAAATAGAGAATATGTGTTTCGCTATTTAGAACCGATTTATGGCAATATCACAAGTATTAGTAACTTTTTAGAACCATTTGCTATGACAGAATATGAAAGTCGTTTTTATCCTCAAGAAATGGCGCAAAGAAGAATGATGGAAAATCCTATTTGGCAAAATTATTATCATAAAATGATTAAAGAAGACATTCATACGAAAGCGACGTTAGTATCTCTATTTAATGAATGGGAAGATAAAAGGGGAAGTGTGAACAAGAAAAGAAAGAAAGATGCGAAGGATGAATTTTTAAAGATGTTAAGACATCAAGGAGAAGTAAATATCAATTTCCTTCCTCAATTAACTAATCAACCTCTTTCTGTTGTTATGTATGCTTGTCAGTTATATCCTAATAATGAATATGCATCGAATGTCTTAAAAACTAAATTCAGTCGTTACAAAGACTTAAGAGGGTATTTACTTTTTCGTTACAAATATTTTGAAAATAAAAAGATGAATGAAATAAGGCAAGAATTAAAAAAGATGAAAACTGGTTCTTTTGCTAAAGACTTAATTGTTCCTGGAATTGCAGAATTGTGTGGTACTATGAATCCTTCTTTTTATGAATTACTTCGCTATACGGATTATACTTTGGATGACTTTAAAAAGATTCCATTGTTAGAAATTGCTTTAAATCAACTCTTGCGAGATCAATCCGATTGGAATTATGCCTATGAAATTCAAAGAGAGATTAAAAAAGTAAAAGAGAAAGACGAACCTGATGTTATCGTACCTACGACGATTCATTATTTAGATTCTTTTGGTATTTCTAGAGAAAAACGAGTTTATATTGAACATGAAGATGAGCGATTATTACCAGAAGATTTTATTTCAGAAGAGATCGAACCAGAAATCGACGCTCCTATGGTGAAAAGAAAAATACGTTAGGTGGAAAAGAAAATTCCACCTTTTTCTTTGTTGTGCTATAATAAATATATGGTGATATTATGCGAATGGAATTAGAACGATTTCTTCACTATATCGAGGTAGAAAAAAACTATTCCCCTAATACGATCAAGGGCTATCAAGATAATATTGAAATGTTTTTAGATTTTTTAGAGCAAAAAAAGTGCTCCTCATTTAGGAGAGTCGATGATCGTTTGGTTCGAGCTTATTTAGTTGAACTTTATCATCATCAATATGCCAAAAAAACGGTTGCTCGTCATATCAGCAGTCTTCGTAGTCTATTTAAGTTTTTACTTCAAGAAGGCATCATCGAAGAAAATCCAATGGAATTGATCAGTAACCCTAAACTTGATAAGAAGCTTCCGGCTATTTTAAATTACGAAGAGATGGAAGAATTATTGGAATCTCCAGATTTATCCACTCCTCTTGGTGTTCGTGATGCTTGTATGTGGGAAGTTTTATATTCGACTGGGATTCGTGTTAGTGAACTGGTGTCATTGAAATTACAAGATATTAATTATTCCTTAAGGCAAATCAAAGTATTAGGAAAAGGAAGTAAAGAGCGATATGTATTATTTGGGAGTATCTGCGAAAGACGATTGAAAGAATATTTAAAAGTAAGAGAGCATTTGAATGTTCATCATAGCGAGTATCTCTTTTTGAATACAAAGGGAGAAAAACTTACGACGCATGGGGTTCGCTTCATCATGAAAAAATATGTCCGTATGGGGGACTTTAAGGGAAATGTAACACCACATATGATTCGTCATACTTTTGCGACGGATATGTTAAATGAAGGTGCGGATTTAAAAAGTGTCCAAGAACTATTAGGACATGAAAATTTATCGACGACTCAAATTTATACTCATATTACAAATGAACGTCTTAGAAAAGTATATTTGGATAGTCATCCAAGAGCTAGAAAGTAGGTAGTATATGGCAAAATTATATTTTCGTTATGGAGCGATGAATTCAGGAAAAAGCACTTCTTTGATGCAAGTTGCTTATAATTATGAAGAACGTGATCAAAAAGTAATAGTCATGAAATCGAGTATCGATACGAAAGGAGATAGTTATTTAGTATCGAGAATTGGGTTGAGACGAAAAGTTGATGTTTTACTTCAACCAAGAGATACCCTATGTGAAAAAATGGGAAATCTTTCAGGAATTGCTTGTATTTTAGTCGATGAAGCTCAGTTTTTGACACCTAGACAAGTTGATGAACTCTATGAGATTGCGAAGAGAATCGACATTCCTGTTATTTGTTATGGATTACGTAGTGATTTTAAAACGCAGGGATTTCCGGGAAGTATTCGTCTTTTGGAACTCGCTGATGAGTTAGAAGAATTAGTTACAATTTGTCGATGTGGTAAGCGTGCGAAATTGAATGCACGCAAAGTAGGTGGAAAATTTGTAAAGGATGGCGACCAAGTAGCAATCGATGGAAACGATGATGTTACTTATGAATCGTTATGTGGGGAATGTTATTTAAAATATGTTGGTAGTATCTTAAAAGAAAGCACACCAGAAGTATCAGAACAGAGTCTTGAAAAGGTTTTGAAATTGACAAAATAAATTGTAAAAAAATGGTAAGATGATTGTCTATCATTTTTTTATTTGATATAATCGAAGTGTATGAAAAATACAAGGAGGCAAGATATGACAAAATTTGTATATGCTTTTAAAGAAGGCAACAAAGATATGAGAGAACTGTTAGGGGGTAAGGGTGCGAACTTAGCAGAAATGACAAGTATTGGTCTACCAGTACCAAGGGGATTTACGGTAACGACCGAAGCTTGTAATCAATATTATCACGATGGAGAAGTAATCAGTAAAGAAGTAGAAGCACAGATTTTTGAACAACTGAAATTGTTAGAAGAAAAAACAGGAAAGAAAATGGGAGATCCTGTTAATCCACTTTTAGTATCTGTTCGTAGTGGATCTCGTGCTAGTATGCCAGGAATGATGGATACGGTACTTAATTTAGGACTTAATGATGAAGTAGCTATCAGTTTTACAGAAGCGACGAATAATAAACGATTTGTTTATGATTCTTATCGCCGTTTTATTCAAATGTTTGCAGATGTTGTAAAAGGATATCCGAAATCTTCTTTTGAACGTTTGTTAGATCAAATTAAGGAAGAAAAAGGAGTTCATAGTGATATCGAATTAGATAGTGAAGATATGTATGATATTACAATGAAGTTCAAAGAGGTTTATAAGAATTTAGATGGCCATGATTTCCCACAAGATCCAAAAGAACAATTGATTGAAGCAGTCAAAGCGGTATTTCGTTCATGGAACAACGAAAGAGCCATTGTTTATCGTAAGATGAACGATATTCCAAGTTCTTGGGGAACGGCTGTCAATGTTCAAGAAATGGTTTATGGAAACAAAGGTGAAACTTGTGGTACAGGAGTTGCTTTTACACGTAATCCAGCAACGGGAGAAAAGAAACTTTTTGGTGAATATTTAATCAATGCTCAAGGAGAAGATGTCGTTGCCGGTATTCGTACCCCTGAAGCAATTGCGACTCTAGAAGAAGCAATGCCTGAAGTATATCAAGAGTTTACTCGTATTGCCGATATTTTGGAACATCATTATAAAGATATGCAAGATATGGAGTTTACGATTGAAAATGGAAAATTATTTATGCTTCAAACACGTAATGGAAAACGTACGGCTCAAGCAGCGTTAAAGATTGCGGTCGATATGGTAGCAGAAGGTATGATCACCAAGGAAGAAGCTATGTTAAAAGTAGAGCCAAAGCAATTGGATCAATTATTGCATCCAATGTTTGATCAAGAGGCACTTCATAAAGGAACGGTGATTGCGAAAGGTCTTGCGGCTTCGCCAGGGGCTGCGACTGGTCGAATTTACTTTAATGCGGAAGATGCGACTAGTCATGCCGAAAAAGGAGAAAAAACATTGCTTGTTCGTCTAGAGACATCTCCTGAAGATATCGAAGGAATGAATAGTGCTCAAGGGGTTTTGACGATTCGTGGAGGAATGACTTCTCATGCTGCTGTTGTTGCCCGTGGAATGGGACGTTGTTGTGTATGTGGTTGTGGTGAACTCACGATCGATGAGGAAACAAAAACTTTAACCACCAAAGATGGTGTTACTTATCATGAGGGTGATTATTTATCACTGGATGGTTCTACTGGATTGGTATACGGTGAAGAAATAAAGACAGTTGCACCTACCATTAGTGGTGACTTTGAAACATTCATGAATTGGGCAGATCATATTCGTACCTTAGGAGTAAGAGCTAATGCGGATACACCAAAGGATGCTAGACAAGCATTAGCATTCGGAGCAGAAGGAATTGGATTGGTTCGTACAGAACACATGTTCTTTGATGAAAAACGTATTTTCTCTGTTCGTAAAATGATTACAGCTGAAACTGTAGAACAAAGGGAACAAGCTCTTTCCGAATTACTTCCAATGCAAAGAGGAGACTTTGAAGCCATTTATAAAGCGATGGAAGGAAGAAGTGTTACAATTCGTTATTTAGATCCACCTCTTCATGAATTTTTGCCTCATACTGATGAAGAAATTCGCCCACTCGCTGAAAGTTTAGGAATGACTTTTGAAGCTTTAAAGACAAGAATTGAATCATTAAAAGAATTTAATCCAATGATGGGACATCGTGGATGTCGTCTTGCCGTAACTTATCCAGAAATTGCTAGAATGCAAACGAGAGCGATTATCGAAGCTGCTATCAATGTGAATAAAGAAGGAATTCATGTTGTACCAGAGATTATGATTCCGTTGGTTGGTGATAAGAAAGAATTAGAATATGTAAAAAAGATTGTCGATGACACTGCCAAAATGGTCATGGAAGAAAAGAATGCAACTGTTGAATATCATGTTGGTACGATGATCGAAATTCCAAGAGCGGCTTTACTTGCTGATGAGATTGCCGAAAGTGCTGAATTCTTCAGTTTTGGAACGAACGATTTAACGCAACTTACGTATGGATTCTCTCGTGATGATGCTGGAAAATTCTTAAATGATTATTATGATAAAGTCATTATGGAACAAGATCCATTTGCTAAATTAGATCAACATGGTGTTGGTAAATTAGTGGAAATGGCTGCTGAATTAGGCAGAAAAACAAGACCAAATATCAAACTTGGCATTTGTGGAGAACATGGTGGAGATCCAGCAAGTGTAGAATTCTGCCATCGCATTGGACTTACTTATGTTTCATGTAGTCCATATCGTGTGCCACTTGCAAGACTTGCTGCTGCCCAAGCTAAAGTAAAAGAAAAGATGTAAAAAATAGTTGTATTGTCGATTTGTCTTTAATCCTTAATTTTTATTATTAAAGAGGATGAACCTAGACGTAAGAATAAACTTTATGAATGAAACTATATAAGACTTACAGAATTACTTATGTTTAATATTTATATATAAAAAGTACTAAGATGACATGATGTCGTATATCTTAGTACTTTTTACCATTAAAATATGAATATATGATTATTGTTTGAAAGTAGAATATGTAATTTATTTATATAAACGCTTTTTAAAAATCTTATCATCAAGATTTATAACTGATTTTTGCTAGATAATTTCATTTAATAATATAGATAAACTATTAAATCAATTGAGATAAACGGAAAGTGTAAAAGCATTACTATGATTGATATGAAAAAAGATATTATAAAATATTATGGAAAATGGTTTCAGATCATAATGGTTCAATGAATTGTGTAAAAAGTTAGTTTTTTATCAATAAATAGGGAAATATATTTGGAAATATATTATAAAAAATTGACACTTTGTTAATTATATGATACTATAAACAACAATTCGGACGAATGAACAATCCTACACTATAGCTTTTATTCAAGACAAACATTCATTCGTTTGTCTTTTATTTTTATTATATAAGGAGGAAAAATGAAAAAATTTAGTATTATCGTTCCATCACATAATGGTGAAAAATATGTCTTTAGATGTTTAAGTTCAATTCTACAACAAATATACTCGCATTATGAAATTATTTTTGTAAATGACAATAGTACAGATCATACTTTCGACATTATCAATAGAAATTTTCATTTTTCCAATATAAAATATTATGAGGTATCATTTAATGATATAAGTAAGGTAAGAAATTATGGGGTGTCAAAAGTTACTGGCGATTCAATATTATTTGTAGATGTTGATGATTGGATAGAAAAAAATTTATTGGAAAAATTGTCTTTGCAAGATTCTAAAAATGATATGATTCGTTATCAAGCTATTATGGTTGATAATAATAAACATATTCATGAAAGATATATTACTGATGAATTTTACAATATAAATGGAATGGATGCTTTAAATCGTTTTGCCGAGAATTTTGAAATATATAGTCCATCTTGGCTATATGCTTATGATTTGAATTTTTGGGTACGAAATAATTTTAAATTTCCTGAAGGAATGTTGCAAGAAGATTTTGCACTTACTTCTTTAATTTTAAGTAAAGCAGAAACAATTTCTAGTATTTCATATATTGGTTATAATTATTATAAAAGCTCTAATAGTATTATGAGAAATGATAACTATTTAAATCAAGTGAAGAAGGCGTATGATATTTTATTTCATTGCGATAAGTTTTTCAATGAAATAATTATGAATGTTCAAGATCAAACAGTAAGAAGTAATTTAGTTAATTATTATTTAAGTGTAATTGAAAATAAAGTAAATTTACTCAATAAACCTGAAAAAGAAGAGTATAAAAAAGAATTAGCATTAAGAAAAAAAAGGTGGAGATAAAGTGGAAAATATTAAAGATTTTTTTAAAGAAAATTATGATACTGCCATTAAATTGAAAGAGAGATTTAAAATTACTGAAAATAAAGAATGGGATGCAATCACAGTATTGGTAGAACTTAATGTTCAATTAGGCCATTTTAGTTATTTGATTTCAAGCTATAAAAATTACGGGGAACAAGGAAGACATATCAGTGGTTTTGGTGATGAATTATCGGATGTTGTTTTACAGTTAATTAGTTTATGTTGGAAATTAGACTTGAATATAATTGAATACGAGTATGCATATAAGTATGTCAGCTTTAATAATATTTCTGAGGCACTTTTAAGTTTTTATACAGTTTATGGGCAAATATCAGAAAAGGTGCTAGAAATGAAAGGGTATAGACATTATAAAGTAAGATATGGTTACGCCAAAGAAAAAGATTTTTTATGTTTTAATATAGCTCAATTATTTGAAATTGTTTTTTCCATTGCAAATGATTTAGAGTTAAGCTTATCTAAAGAGTTTAAAAAAATGGTTATTGATGCATCTAAATTTTTGGATCATTTTGAGAAAAGAAAAACGCCAAAATTTTATCCTATTGTTGATGTCCATGCCACTTGGTTAGTGCTAAATCCTATTCAAGGTTGTCCTAAACAATGTAAATATTGCTTTTTAAAAGAAAGAGGTTTAAATAAAATACAACCTATTACATTAGTTAATCCAGAAAGCGCAGTTGATTTGTTGCTATCTAATAAATTTTATATTCATGATATGCCGCTATGTTTATTTTCTCAAACTGATGCATTTTCAACTGCTAATAATATTGAATATTTAAAACAGCTAATAAGTTTATTAATGGAGAGAAAAATAAAAAATCCAATTGTTTTTATAACTAAGTGTAATATTCCAGAAGATTTTATTGATTTTATTGACAAATATGAAAAACAAGGACATAAGTTTATCTTTTTCTTAAGTTATTCTGGACTAGATAAATACGTTGAATTTGGTGTGGATAAAAAAGTTATTGAAAATAATTTTATTAAATTACATCAAAAAAATAAAATGATAATTCATTATTGGAGACCTTTTATTCCTGAAAATTCTAAAAAAGAAGATATAAAAAATATATATGAATTTGTAAAAAAATATTGTGTTGCTTCCGTAGCGATAGGCTTAAAAACTACAGATGCTATTATTGATAACATGGATTGGGAAGAATTAAAGAAAAATCGAAAAAAAGCTTTGCAATCAGATAATGTATGGAATAAGGTCGCATATGACTATCTTTGGAATGAATTAGCACATAATAAAGAATATCCTGTTTTTCAAACTACAAGTTGTGCCATAGGATATGTATTAAAGCAGCCAGATAGGAAATTTTTTTATAATACTGATATTTGTTTAAATTGTAATAATTGCCCGTTAGAGCAAAGAGAACGCTGTAGAAAGAAAAATGAACAACTTAAATTTCCGGAGAAAAAATATATTGTTTCTTTGTTAAGAAAATTAGGAAAAGATATAGATATAAATAAAATTAATTTTATAGATAAGGCAGTAGTTATTAAAGATTTAGAATTAAATTTTAATGAAATTTCATTTTTGACTGAAATTTTAGGAGTAAATGTTATTGCTATAGAAAAAGAAGATGATTATTATTGGAATACTTCTATAAATAATGCAACTATTTTAAAGATATAAATTAAGGAAAATAATGAGATGTATTATTACCATGGGATTAAGGATTTTATATTGCATTAAGGTCTAAACAATAAAAATAAAAAATATTTTTTAATTTTGCTGAATCTGAAGAGAGATATTAAAAATCAAAAAAATAAAAGAAGTGGATTTGAATAGATTAACAAAACTGATAAAATATTTTGAAAGGAATGTGATAATTAATGAAAACAGTAAAGATTGGAACTAAGCAAAAAGACGTGAATTATAACTTTAGAGAAACTTGCTTCGGTATTTACGTTAAAAATAAAAAAATATATTTAACTAAAAAAAATAATGCAATATCATTAATAGGCGGCGGTATCGAAGTAGGAGAAACTTATGAAGAATGTTTACGAAGAGAATTTTTGGAAGAAAGCGGATGTGTAATAAAAACAGTTGAGGAATTTTGTACCATCGATTGTTTTTGGGTTACAAGAGATAGAAAAAATATGGAATCATTGACTCATATATTTTTAGTGAAAATTGAAGATAAAGTTAAAAAACCATTGCAGAAAGGATCAGAATTAATTTTAGTAAATATAAATAATGCTATAAATTGTTTAGAATTACCTTACCAAAGAAAAGCGATAGAACTATATCTTGCTAAATATGAGGATGTATTATGAGTTTATATAACTTAATAAATAAATTAGTTACTAATAAAGCGTATTCTAGCCTTTCTCAAAATGAAATTGATAGTATATGTATTCAATATCAAGTTGGTTGTGAAGATTTTCAAAATATGATAAATACAATTAGATATCACAAGTATTTAGAAAAAATAGATATACAAGACGGTGTGAAGTTATATAGCAATACAAACAAAAAAGATTTAAATTTTGTTATTGAATTTGAAAAAATACTAAACAGTAAAAAAATTGGAAATATTCTACAAATTGTTCAAAAAAAGAATTTTGAATTTGATTTAAGAAAAATTGGTGTTAATATTACAGCTTGGGCAGATACTCAACTTTTCTTACAATCTATGCTTTTACAAAAAGTATATTGTTTTTTGATTATTAATCAAGAGAAAATTATGGATCATGATTTTATAGATGTGTATTTTGATACAATTATATCAATATGTAATTCTTCATTGACTTTTGATGATTTATTGAATAAATGTGATGATATTTTATTTAAATGTATAATAACTAAAGGTAGTAATGAAAAGAGTAGATGCTTGGATATAATAAAAAATAACTTTGTGGATAAGGGATATTGTTTCCACGGATTTAATAATAAGTTTGAAAATCAAATCTTAGAAAATGGTCTTTCTGGTGATTTAAATTGTTGTGATACGATTGAAATGTTAAAAATAGATAATATTTTTAGAAATTATAATATGAATGGCGTTTTTCAACAAAATTGGAGTTATCAGCAAAATCCTAATTTTTTTACTACTGATAATTTTGGTGCGGCTTATTATTATTCGGTAATGTCACCAGTTTTTATGTCAAGACTTGTTAGTAACGGTAATTATATGTTGAATGAAGACTTGTTTGATAGAACGTCGTTTATTCAAAGGAATGTAAATGCATGTATGAATAATGTGAATATATTATTAGCACAATATAATGTAATGTCGAGTGAAGCCAATTATATTAAAATGTATATAAATGAATATTTAACATTTTTGTTTGAAAACAAAGATAATTTAAAAATTGCATTTTTTTCTCGGGGTGATATAAATAGAAATTTTTCGAATAATTATGACAAAGCTAAATTAATGGAAAAAAATTTATCATTAAAACAATTATTGGCAATATCTTTAAAACCGTCTTTTGAAATCGATAGACACCAAAATACCACATATGATCCTACTATCATAAATTCAATTACCATTCCCAATTATGCAAAAAGTTTAATTAAAAAAAGAAATTAATTAAATTTTAATTTCTTTACCTGCTCGAATGTCTGTTGTTCATTGTAATTAGCTGTATTAATCATGTAGATTGGCATAAAATTGTTTGCTTGTTCTAACCTGTATTCAAATTCTTTTAATAATGATTGATACAAATGTGATAAAACAATTCTATCTTTTATATTATATTTTCTCCTTTTTAATAGTAATTCTTGGGGAGCATATAAATATATAATTTTAGGATTATTTTGGGTATAAAGTTTAAGTAATTTTAAATATTCTAATTCAGAAATTTTTGTTTTACCACTTAAAATTTTCCCATAAACCATCACACTTATAAACGAGCGATCCATAATTGAATTAATAGAGGACCTGTTAAACGCATCTATGTATTTATTATAAAAATTATTAATTTTATTATTGGGGATTAATAAGTGATACCCTTCTGGTATTAGATTTGTTATTAAAGTAGTTTTTCCACATCCATCTAGTCCTTCGACGATTATCATATATATCACTCCTAGGGGTATATGTTATCATAATATAAATAAGATATCAATAGAAAAGAATAGTATTATTACGAAAAGGGAACTTTGATATTATGATGATCATACTAATTTAGAAGTATTGAAAGTGATCTTAGTAAGTATAAAAATATTATATGAAGATTGTTTATTTTTTAGGAAATATAGTTGGATCGGAAAATTATTCTCATGAGTGTTTGGTTTGCTTTAAGTTGTAGAAGAATTAATAAATAAATTTTGTAAAACTATACCTTTTTGCATCTGAAAATATGAATTGATAATTGTGAGATAAATTAAAACTTGTTTGTTTTGATATTTTCGTACCTTTTGTGAAGTAAAATTTGTTGATTTCATAGACTTTTTACTAGAACTTTAGTACAATTGATATTGATATAGAAAAGAGGAGCGTATATGGATGAAAGTAATATTGTAAATGCAAGGAATGATGAAAGAGTTAATTTTAATTACCTGATCAATGATAAAATTAATACTTTTAGCGCTATTCCGAAAGAGAATATGGATAAAATTATCATTTACTGTCATGGTTTAGGTAGTAATAAAACATGGGCTACTAGGTTTTATAATAAATTATTAGAGAATAATGTTGGTATAGTAGCGTTTGATTTTCCAGGA
Source organism: uncultured Bacilli bacterium (assembly GCA_944332005.1). Lineage (GTDB taxonomy): Bacteria > Bacillota_I > Bacilli_A > RF39 > UBA660 > CALVRE01. The sequence continues at coordinate 8,126 of CALVJD010000035.1, read as the reverse complement.
CACGGAAATGATGTGACAGATTTTTCATTATTTAATTTAAGTTTGTGTATAAATTATTTAGATGAAATTATTGCATATGTAAAAAATGAATATCGAGTTCCTATATATTTATTTGGGTGTAGTTTTGGTGGTTTTGTAATTTTAAATAAGTTAATACAGGATGATGCAAATATAGAATACACAATGTTGATGTGTCCTGCCATTAATTTCTGTCAAATTATGGAGCAAAAAACATGCCTTTCATTAGATTATTTTGAAAATAATACATTTCTGCCTTTATATAATAATATAAAAATATATCAGAATGCTTATATTGAATTTAAAAAAGGAGAGGATAAAGTTAAAAAATATAAATTTCATAATCTTTCCATAATTCATGGTACTGCTGATAAAACAGTATCTTATGAAAAAATTGAAGATTTTTGTAAAGAAAATAATCTAAAGTTAGTAACTATAAAAGACGGAAAACATGAATTGTATAATTATGACGAGGAAATAATTGATTTCCTATTAAAAAGTATTAATGAATAGTGATTAAAATTTGTCTAGGGGGGATGATAATGAATAATGAAACTAATATAGTACATTTAAGTGATTCTAATATTAACTTAAAGCTCCAATTAATTAATATATTTTTGCAAAATCAAGAATCAATTGTTGCTTTAGATGATGGACATTTTATAACTTATAAATCCCTTATGGATAATATCCGTAATGGTAGTGAGTTAAAAATTACAATTGATGAGTTGGCTCAGTACACAAAAAAAAGAATGATTAAAGATAACAGTGAATGGAAAGATACTTCAATAGATTCAAACAGGTGGAAATACCTATATGTTAATAATGATAAGGTTGTCAATTATTTAAGAAGCAAGAAACCAAAAGAGGTTTTTGTCATGGGAGAGTTGTCTCAAGAAGTATATAATTATATAAATGTATATGGTAATGAATTTTCTACTTATATGATTCCTGATGATTATACTAGTTATTTAAATGCTATTTCAACTGATGGTGCATTATTAATTGATACAAACCTTTTTTCAATAGAATTGAAGAAAGAAATAGAAAGACATTGTAGATTTGATGGAAGATTATCTTCTAGTATATTAAATATTAATGAATTATGCAATGAAGCTGAAATATATTATTTCGTTAATAGTTTTTTAAAAAATAAATCATTTGAAACAATCATATTTGAATTTCCTGATAAAGAGCAATTTACGCAATTAACTTTTGGCGAGAAATTGAGAATGAAAGCAAAAGTAAATTATATATATTATTTAAGTAACTATATGAATGATTCTGAGGTAAAAAAGTTAATAGAAACGGTTATGGGAGATTTATTTATTGAAGATTATATTGATAAAGAAAATTTATCTCCAGGTACTATACTAAAAAATGGTATTTGTCGATTATCTGACTCTGACAATGATTTTTGCAAAAGTATAAATGGGATTCGATATACTACAGATAAAAAGTACGATTATGCTTTTGATATTAATATGTTCGGACCTTGTATGATTTATGGTGCGTTAGTTGATGATAAACATACTATATCAAGTTATTTACAAAGGAAAATAAATAGTAGTAACTTTGATTATTCTGTAAACAATTATGGTTTAAGGGCTATGGAATTACCAGAGCAAGTTAGGATAGCTGATTCTGTAAATGTAAAACATGGTGATAAGATGATTTTTGTTATATCGACAAGTGAGAAAGAGAAACTTGCCGAATTGGGTTACGATAATATTATATCCCTATTGCCAGTTTTTAACGATGGTACATTGCATAACTATTTTCTTGATAAACCGGCTCATTGCAATCATGTAGCAAATGAGCATATAGCCAATTATATATATGATAAAATTAAAAAGCATTTATTAATAATCAATCCTAGTAATAAGGAAAGTGCTGTTCCTGCAAAAAGAGAGAGAACAAGAAATGTATTTGCAAACAATAAGTATCTTGATGAATATTTAATGTTGTTAAAAAAATTAGATATTCCAAAAGGACCTAACGGTGCGATTTTAATGAATTGTAATCCATTTACTTACGGGCATTATAATCTTATCAAATTTGCATCTAAACAAGTAGAAAAACTATTTGTTATAGTAGTTCAGGATGATAAATCCATCTTTAAGTTTGAGGACAGATTTAAAATGGTACAAAACGGATGCAAAGATTTTTTAAATGTTACAGTAATTCCCAGTGGTAAAATTTTTGGATCTTCAATGATTTTTCCAGAATACTTTAATCGAGAAGAAAAAACTGATGTTACAATAGATGTATCGTTAGATAGGGAGATATTTACAGATTATATAGCACCAACTTTAAATGTAAAAAAACGTTTTGTAGGAGAAGAAAAAAACGATGTAATTACAGCTGCGTATAATAGAGAATTAAAAAGTAATTTGCCTTTATATGGTATAGAAGTTGTTGAAATTCCGAGATTTACTGATCAATACGGTCAATCTATTAGTGCAAAAGTTGTAAGAGATGCACTTAAAAATAATGATTGGGATACAGTAATTCGATTAGTGCCTCCGACGACAGTAGAAATATTACGTACCTATTGCAATTGTACTGTCAAAGGAAAAGTGAAGAAAAAATGTAATAGGAATTTTCAATAATGTGATTAAAACAAAAAGCTTTCATTAGAAATTTGGTATAACAGCTACACATATGAATGGGTTGAAAAGGCATTATAACCGGATTTATATGTAAACGTTCGATTTTTATGATTATAATACGTTTTGCTGCCGCACAAGCCAAAGTAAAAGAAAAAATGTAAAAAATAGTAAAAAGTTATCTTTTGCGAGATAACTTTTTTTGTTTCGTGGTACAATTATAATAGGTGATAATATGAAAATATTATGTATTGGTCATGCAGCTTATGATATTACGATGCCTTTAGATCGTTTTCCAATTGAAAATACGAAAAATCGTGTTCCTGAATTAGTGGAATGTGGAGGAGGACCGGCAAGCAATGGTGCCTACTTACTTGGAAAATGGGGAATGGACGTTTCTTTTGCTGGTATTGTTGGAAAAGATTTATATGGTGAAAGAATCAAAAAAGAGTTTGAAAGTGTGAATGTTGATACGACTTATTTAGAGATGAGTGAAGAACATGAAACGACGTCTAGCTTTATTATTGCAAATAAGAGTATTGGTAGTAGAACGGTGCTGACTTATCGGCCAAGTGATATGAAAATGACGCCGGTAGAATTAAATTTTACTCCTGATATTATTTTATTCGATGGACAAGAAGCAGAACTTACGAAAACTTATCTTCAAAAATATCCTAATGCCATTAGTATCATCGATGCTGGACGAGCAAAACCAGAAATTATCGAACTCGCGAAAATGGCCACTTATGTCGTTTGCTCGAAAGAATTCGCAGAAACAGTAACTAGTACTCATATTGATTATCAAGACCAACAAACGTTGATTGATTTATATAAAAAAATGGAAGCGTTATTTAAAGGACAAATTGTTGTAACATTAGAATCCAAAGGTTCGTTATATAAATATCATAATCAAATTAAAGTTATGCCGACAATCAAAGTGAAATCTGTTGATTCTACGGGTGCAGGCGATATATTTCATGGTGGATTTACGTATGGGATTGCCAATGGCTATGAATATGAAGATGTGATTCGCATTGCGACCGTAGCAGGTGGATTGTCTGTAACCAAAGTAGGAGGAAGATATTCTGTTCCAACGAAAGAAGAAATGAAAGAGAAATTTCATGACTTTAGATAATGTTGTATTGATTGATCATCTTCCTAAATTGGATTTACATGGTCATGATCGTGAAACAGCAAGAGTTAGCATTCAAGAATTTATTGAAGATAATGTGAAACTAAAAAACGAAATATTTATCATTATTCATGGAATTGGAACAGGGGTTCTGCGAAAGACGACAAGTGATACTTTACGAAAGAACAAACGTGTTTTGGAATTTAAAACTTATTATTATAATCAAGGATGTACATTAGTTCGGATTAAACTTTGACTTTTTATGATAAGTTTGCTATAATAAGGGCAACAAATGGGGAGAAAAAACATAATAAACAAAAGGAAAAGAGAAATTTGACAAATGTACAAACTTATGCTAGTATATACGTCATTCAATGAAGGGGGAAATTATTATGTACGAAGACAGAAAAGAAACATTTTCAATTAAGGATGTGGTTTTACAAATCTTATTTGTGGCTTTATTCATATTTTTATTAATATGGTTATTCCCATCAAAAAGTTTTGTAAACAAGAAAGTTGATCCACTATTAGATACCATTTTTAATCAAAACGTAATGGCAATGAAAGATGCCGCTAAAAGTTATTTTACGACACCACGTTTACCACAGAATACAGGTGATAAAGTAACTATGACATTGGCAGAAATGCTTGATAAAAATATTATTTTACCATTTACGGATAAATATGGTAAAGAATGTGATGTCAATGATTCTTATGTTGAAATTACTAAACAAGATGACGAATATGTCATGAAAGTAAACTTGAAGTGTTCAGATCAAGAAGATTACATTTTAGTTCATATGGGATGCTACGACTATTGTAGTACCACTATCTGTGAAAAAGAAGATGAGCCAATTGTAGATTCTAATAACGACCCAGTAACACCTGTAACACCTGATGAAACAAAATATATTTGTAAATTAGTAAACGGTAAATACTATGACAAAAATGGTAATGCCGTAACAAAAGAAGAATATGATAAGAGTTGTGGAACACCAGAAGATCCAAATCCAGATCCAGAACCAACTTATTCATGTCAGATTATCGATGGTAAATACTATGATAAAGCTGGTAATATAGTAAGTAAAGATGCTTATGAAGCAAGCTGTATCATAAAACCAAAAGAATATGAATGTGAATATGCATTTGAAAAAGATGGATATTATACAGAATGGTCTGATTGGTCAGATTGGACTACCGTTGAGTTAACGGTAAAAGACAATGAAAAAGATATCAAGAAAGTAGAAAAGAAAACGGAAAAAACAACGCAAAATAAAGAGGTTTTCGCTGGATATGATGAAGTGTCTTTCATCGATGGATCAAAACCGATCTATGAATTACGTAGTATGGTGACAAGTAGAAAAACTACAACTTATTGTGCATATTATGGATGGAAAGAAAAAACAACTACGACGACAGAAACATGTACGACAACCAAAGGTGAATTAAAATACATGGGTACATTTGAAACAACTCAAAAAGTAACATCGAGTGGTAATGATATCTATGAATTTGTAAGCCAGAAAAATCACCCATGTGATGAAAACTGTAGTGTATCTACAACTTATGTATATAAATGGTATGTTCAAGAATACGAAACAACATGTAAAGAATCGACACAAGAAGCAGGTGGCGAATACGGATGTTTAAAAACATACACCAAGACAGAGCCACAATATTCGACAGTTAAAGTTTTAACAGGATATGAGAAAAGTATTAAGAAAGTACCAGTTTATATAACAGTACCTTATGAAACAATTACAACTTATTATCGTGAATCTACTCGTAGTTTTGTTCCAGGAACTAGTGATATTAAATGGGATACATGTACGAATAGTAGTTTAATCGATAAGGGTTATGTATTTACAGGAAACAAACGTGAAAAAACGGCATAAAAGAAAGAAAGGTGAATGTTTATGAATCTAGTGGAAAGAATGAAGGAATTACTTGCTCAATTTCAAAATGATGAAACTGTAGCGAACCTTCGTCAAGTGGTAGAATTTTGGAATCAAAATTATGATGAACTAGCACAAGCAAATGAATTTCAGACATTAGGAGAACAAGTAAGTGCGGCTTATTCCAAAAAAGAAGCAGTAATTGGAAATAGTATCGAAGCAGGTTTAAATAGAATTGAACAAGCATTCTATCACATCAAAGATCGTGAAAGTTATATCAAAGCAGTAGAAGTTTGGAATAGGGAAACACCTGGAATTTATTCTAATCTGAATAGTAAACCATATAAACAATACAAAGAAAAATATGAAAGTTTAAAAAATGATATCAATCAAATTTATAACAATGCTAAAGAAACGGGCAAGTTTGAATATTTAACAACGGATCAAGAAAATGCGATGTTTCATAATATTCCAACGCCAGAAATGCCAAAGAAAAAAATTAAACTACCAAAAGCCTTGGCAGCAGCTTTAGCAGCAGCTGGTGTTGTAGTGACATATATTGCTGGACGTAATGACATCTTTGGAAAAATCGGGGATTTATTTAACAACACTAGAAATAATTCCATTACTAAAACCGTAGATATTGTTCAAGCTTCCGATATGAAAGAAGTAAGTGAAAACCTTATTGCAGTATCAAATGACGAAGCGGTTGTAAATAATTTAAGTGCGATTTTAAATGATGGTGGTCCATATGGCCTAGAAGTATCAGCAGAACAAATTTTTGATACATGGTTACTTTCTAATTATGAAGCTGTTATGAAAAACGCGCCATATGATAATACAGAATATTTGGAAAGATTGAATTATCTAGAAGTATCTGGAAATGGATTAATCAATAATCAACTTCATGTATTTACCAATATGGCTATGTCAGTACCAGAAATTATCAAAGATGGAGGTACTACTCACTATGCGGATATTTTTAAAGCATCAGAAGAACGCTATGAAAAAGCAAGAGAATTTGAAAATTTATTAAATCAAGTAGTAAGAGCGGCTTATGATGGTGATAAAGAGAAGTTTAATACTTTAAATGAGCAGTTAAAGAATACGTTAAATGATAGTTACATGGCTGATACGCAATTAGATCCTAGCTTATCATTATGGGCATTGAAATTAGTAGATATGTCAGATGCTGTTATCAGAAATATGGGATATCCAATGCTTAACGAAGTAGAACAACATGCATTGATGGATGCATCCGATAATTGTGCAAACGCATTATCTGGTCAATTCCATGATGAAGTAGACCAGGCTTATACTTCTTCTCCTGCTGAAGATTTGAAAGATGGATTATTACGCAATCCTCATAAAGTAGAAGGACAATATACTCGTGATGAAATCGTCGAAATGATCAAAGGATTAATGAAGACAGATACCTATCAAACGAGAGAGGAAATCACTGGTGTTGATTTAAGTGATGTCGATGCTCGTGTTACGTTTGATGAAAATGGAAAAGGTACGATTGTTGTTGGAGGATTCCCTGGTGGTGCTGTTCCTGGTAGTTCTGGAGGACAAAAAGAGGGTACGACAACGACTGTTACGACAACGGTAATTCCTGAAACTATTGACGAAAATGCACCAAAAGATGTTGTGATTAGTGAAACAGAAGAAAAGGTAGAAATTCCTGATCATGTCGAAGTTGTGGAAGAAACAGGAAGTACACCACAACATCCAATTTATGATCCAAGTGTTGATAATGTAAGTCCTGAAGAGCAACCTGGTAAGGAAGAATATACAGGTAAATATTATGACCCTTGGGGCAACGTATATAGTAGTGCTGAAGAACGTGATCAAGCGGTAAGAGATTACTATGCTAATCATCAAGATGAGCTTGCTAACCAAGAAAGTGTTGGTGCACCAGCTGTAGAAGAAGTTACTCCAACACCCGAAGCAACGCCTGCTCCAACACCGGAACCTACTCCGGAAGCAGTACCATCTACACCTACTGATACGGTGATTAGTGAAGAAGTGGTAGATGCCCCAATAACTTTTGTTGAAGAGGTAATACCAACTGCAGCTCCTGAAGCAAAGGTGGAAGAGTCAGTTGCTACACCAGCTCCTGTTGTGGAAACAGCAGAACCAGCTCCAGCAGTTGAAGCTCCTGTTGAAACGGTTCAAGCTGTAGAAGCACCGGTTGAAGTATCAGCTCCAGTAGTAGAGCAAACTTCACCAAGCCCAGAAATTGTAAGAGCAGCTACGGAAGCCGTTTTAAATGAAGTCGCACAAGAGTCATTAAATCCAACTGTTATTGCTGAAGAAGAAACGGTAGGATATACAAAATAAACGGTTCTTTGTCAAATAGTGTTGGTAGACATTATTGATACAAGTAACTGTGGATGGAAGGATGATGAAAATCATCCTTTTATGATGCCTTTAATTAAGAAAATACGAGCAATGAAATGATCAAATTTT
>CALVJD010000034.1 GCA_944332005.1 uncultured Bacilli bacterium | reverse complement strand
AAATGGTAGGAAGTGTCGAAATACCACAGGAAGCATTCCTATCCGTTTTAAGTATGGATGATTGATACTTGTCAAAAAGAAATAAATCTGTTACAATGAAACTGTAAGAAAATAGTAATATAGTGTGCGAAGGCAAGAAAAACAAAGGAAAATTTTTGTTTGCAATGTGCACACGGGGGGGGGTATTATATACCCCTCTTTTTTTGTTGGAAGGATGATAACGTGAGAGAACAGACGAAACTAATTTTATTAATAGTACTAGTATTTTTATTAGGAGTAAGTACTACCTATGCAGTACAAACCTTGTATGAAGCCAAGGAAGTAGGATTTGATAATAGTAGTAGTGGGACTAGTGAAACAGAAGTACAAGGGGCATTAGATGAACTCTATGAATTATCAGAATCTCATTGCCCAGATGGATATGTATGTACAAAAAAACTAACAGGAGTAGATATATTATTATCCAAAGCAAATGATGCAAGTATTACGAATTACGAAGAGGGAAATAAAGGAGAGATGTATACATTCTCCCATGAAGCAACGAAACAAACCGGAGCACTTACTGATTATCGCTATATAGGAGATCAACCAAATAACTATATTACTTTCAATAATGAGACATGGAGAATCATTGGCGTCATTGAAGGAAGAATTAAAATTATCAAAGATGAATCCATTGGAGATCTAGCTTGGGATAGTGCCAATATCAACGATTGGACGACTGCATCCCTTCAACAAACACTCAACAATGGAACAGGTGATTGGAAATTGGATGAAACGGCATCTAGTCAAGTAGAAACCGTGACATGGTACCTAGGAGGAGCGTCCAATTCTAGATTATCTGGGGAAGAATATTATGCTTTTGAAAGAGGGACTCGGGTATATAGTGGAAGACCAACGAGTTGGAGTGGGAAAGTAGGACTGATGTATGCAAGTGATTATATCTATACCTATGCCTATGGAGTCGATGATACCTGTTATAATAATGGATATGAATGTCGTAATGGAACACCAAGTAGTGGATGGTTGTATATTAATAGTGTTTCTCAATGGACATTATTCCCTTTTGCCGGCCTTGCGGAGGATGCGTTTCTTTTCGACACTGATGGGTATATGGTCAACGGCTGGGTGATGAATTCAAACGTAGTGCGTCCTGCCCTCCATCTGAGATCGGATATCGTTTTGTCAGGATCTGGAACCGTGGAAGATCCATATCAAATAATCTGATTAACGGACAGTTTTTTGTTTATAAAAAAACTGTCCGTAGGTAAGCAAAATAGTAGAATGAGGGGATCACTTCTCCATATACTTTAAAATAGAAATATGGTTTTGCAAGGGATGACATCGATGGTCATCCTTTTTCTTTGTTAGAATAGTAAATATAGGAATTTGTGGGATTATGGTGTATAATAAAAATGGTGATGGGATGAAAAAGATAGTTTATTACTTTAAAAGAATGAGAGATATGGATTATAAAAGGATAATTCAGACGTTGAAGCGTCTACATAAGAAAACAAAAAAATCTTATTGGTTTTTAATAAAAGATATTTTAAGTTGTAGTAAGTATCACGGTGCGGGATATGTTGATTATGAACTGTTTGAAATGTATAATATGAATGAAGATATCAGGAAGACGGTTATGACAAGAGGAAGAAACAATGCTTTGATTCGCCGTTTTAATGATCCTGAGGGACAAGCTTTATTCTTGAATAAAGAAAAATTTAACGTGTTATTTCACGATTTATTAAAAAGAGATTTTTTCATTTTAGAAGATGATGAAAAAGCATTGAATCATTTTATAAAAGGTAAACGAGAAATCATGGCTAAACCAAGTAGTGGTTCTTGTGGAAAAGGAATCGAGAAGATTCATATCGAAGATCATTCAGATTTGTATTCTTATTTAAAAGAGAAAGATTTTCGTTTGTTAGAAGAGGTCGTAGTACAAGATCGAAAGATGAATGAATTATGTTCCACTGGTGTCAATACGATTCGAACAATTACCCTCCGCATGAATGGGAAAACGAAAGTAGTGGCTGCTTATCTTAGAATTGGAAATGGTAAAATCGTTGATAATTTTAACAGTGGTGGAATGGTGGTTCCTGTCGATATTAAGACAGGTAAGATTCATGATGTTGCGGTTGATAAAAAGGGTAATGTCTATGAAAAACATCCGCTTACACATACTTCTATCGTTGGTTTTCAAATTCCAAAGTGGAAAGAAGTGTTATCGCTTGTTAAAGAGGCAAGTACGAGAGTACCGAATGTGGGAATGGTAGGATGGGATGTTGCCATCAGCAATAAAGGACCACTCATCATCGAAGGAAATGAATTTCCTGGCTATGATATTTATCAACTTCCGGTTCACAGAAAAAACGGAGAAGGAATGTATCCCGTATTTCAAGCTGCTATTGAGGAATTAAAAAAACAGGCTTAAGGGGTGAAGTATGAAAAAAGAATCATCAAAAGCTCTTTATGAGCGAAATCAAACTCTTCAAAAGAAGAAAAATATTTTAATTGTTGTAGGAGAATTTTTGCGCAACCCTGGTCTTAGTATGAAAGAGCTAGCAAGTCTTGTCAATATGACGCCTTCCTCTGTTCAACGTTATTTAAACGATGATTATATTAAACATTCTTTAGGATTGGATGTTTATAACCAGGTGCAACAATATTTGCAAGAACATAAGAAAAATCGCGCACAATTAGGAGGACGAAATTTTGCTAAAAACAATCGAGCCTTAAAAGACGAAAATGGAAAATTTATTGGATCAGTAAAAGAAGACAGTGAACTTAATCGTAATTTAAAAAAAGAAAACGATATTATTCGTCTAGTAGTATTTTATTTAGGGAATCCAACGTTATCGTTACAAGCAATTGCCGAAAGCTTTAATCCTCCTATTACGCGAGATTATGTATATGATTGCTTAACTGATGACCGTGTTCTTACTTTGTTTGGAGAAGATATTGCAAATCAAGTAAAATTACAGTTAGAACAGAATCGTTATCAATTACCAAAGAAAGGAATGTGATAACATGGCTAAAGCTTGTTATATTCACATTCCTTTTTGTGAACATATTTGTTCTTATTGCGATTTTTGTAAAGTTTTGTATCAAACAAAATGGGTAAAATCTTATTTGCAAGCATTAGAAAAAGAAATTCAAGTAAGTTACCATGATGAGATTTTGGATACACTTTATATTGGTGGGGGAACACCAAGCTCTCTTTCCTATACGGAATTAGAACAGTTGTTACAAATGTTACAAATTTTTCAATTATCTTCAAATTATGAATATACGTTTGAATGTAATATTGAAAATATCGAAGAAGAAAAATTATGCTTATTAAAAAAATATGGAGTAAATCGTATTAGTGTAGGTGTTGAAACAGCGAATTCTCATTTACTTCATGTGTTGAATCGCAAACATACGAAAGAAAGTATTTGGTATAAAATCGAACTTATGAAAAAAATGGGGTTTACGAATATTAACGTGGATTTGATGTATGCTTTACCGGGCGAGACATTAGAAGATGTAGAGAAGGATATCGAATTTATTCTTTCTTTAGAAGTACCACATATTTCTACTTATTCGCTTATTTTAGAACCTCATACGAAACTTTATATCGATGGTGTAAAACCAATTGATGAGGATTTGGATTTTGAAATGTATCAATTGATTCAAAACAAATTAGAACAACACGGATACATTCACTATGAAACTAGTAATTATGCGAAAGCAGGTTATGAATCAAGACATAACTGCACTTATTGGGATAATGAGGAATACTATGGTTTCGGATTAGGAGCAAGTGGTTACTATGATGGAATGCGTTATGAGAATACAAGAAGTTTCAATCATTATCTAAAGGGATCTTATCGAATAGAAGAACATACTTTAAGTAAACTAGAGAAGATGCAAAATGAAATGATTTTAGGGCTTCGAAAGAAAAAGGGAGTCAATCGCGAGCAATTTATGTTAAAATATGGGTGTAAGATAGAAGAAGTTTTTCCTATTCAAGAATTATTGGATGCTGGAAAATTGATCGATCAAAATGGTTTTCTTACGATACCAACTATTTACCAATATGTTGCAAACGAAATATTGATTTATTTTATCTAGGGGGGGTATTATGGAAAAAGAAGAATATTTTTTAAAAGAAATTACATATATCAAACATCCAAAATATAAAGAAAATATCAAAATATTGATTCGTCATTTGCCCGATTATTTCTTTCATATGCCAGCATCTTCAACTGGTAAATATCATCCTTCTTATGCACTTGGAGATGGTGGACTTGTTCGTCATACGAAAGTTGTTGTTCGAATTGGGAAAGAATTGTTAGAAAATAACAGTATTGGGAATATTTTTACTTCAGAAGAAAAAGATATCTTATTGATGGCCATGATTTTACATGATGGGGTAAAATCAGGTATTCCGCAAGAACAATATTGTCGTTTTGATCACCCGCTTTTAGCTTCTAAACTTGTTCGTGATCATCGAGAAGAGTTAACGTTATCGGAGGAAGAGATCGATTTACTATGCAATGCGATCGAAGCTCATATGGGAGAGTGGAATAAAGATTATAATGGGAATGAAATTCTACCAAAACCAAGTAATCGCTATCAAAAATTTGTTCATATGTGTGATTTTTTAGCCAGTAAGAAATTTTTAAAAGTAGAATTTGATGCTATGAATGATATTAAAGATTAAGGAGTTGGAATATTACTCTTTTTTTCTTGACACGAACAGATGTTTTATTTATAATGAAATTAGAAAGTAGGGTTCGTTATGGATGAAAAAAGAAAAATAGAAAGTACTTCTCCTCGCGTCGTATTGATGGGATATAGTAAAACAGTAAATGGAGATGGACCAGATGCTATCGTTGCAGCAGCTGGGAAGCTATGTTATTCGAAAGTAGGAAGTGATACGATTCTAAAATCGTTATCGAATGAAGAAATTACAAAATTTGTGAATCATTTAGCTATGATTGGCCACGAAAGCCCTTTTGAACATGCCAGTTTTCATTTTTATATCGAAGGTATTAGTCGTACCTGTTCTCATCAGATTGTCCGCCATAGAATCGCTAGCTACTCGCAGCAAAGCCAACGTTATGTCGATCTAAATGAAACATTTCGAGTTATTGTACCAAAAGCCATTTGCAATAATCCTAAAGCGATCAAAACATATATGGAATCGATCCAAAATGATTATGATGCCTATATTGAAATAACGGAATGTTTATTAGAAGATTACATAAAAGAAGCCGCGAAAGACAATTCGGAACTTTCCGCTAGAGAAAAAAACAAACTGAAGAAAAAAGCATTGGAAGATGCTCGATTCGCACTACCAAATGCTTGTGAAACAAAGATCATGATGACGATGAATGCCAGAAGTTTATTTAATTTTTTTAGAGAACGTTTGTGTAACCGAGCACAATGGGAGATTCGTGAGGTTGCAAGTCAAATGTTAGATCAAGTATTAGAAGTTGCTCCGAATATTTTTTCTCGTGCTGGAGCCCCTTGTGTGTTTGGGACATGTCCGGAAGGAAAGATGAGTTGTGGTCATAAGCAAGAAATGCGTGAAAAGCAAAAAGAACTTGCAAAATATTTGGAGTTGGTAAAAAAATGAGAGGGAAATTGATTGTGATAGAAGGAACCGATTGTTCAGGAAAAGAGACCCAGAGTAATCTTTTATTTCAACGTTTAGAGCAAGAACAAATACCAGTTCAAAAATTAAGTTTTCCGATGTATGATACCCCAACGGGAAAAATCGTAGGTGGGCCTTACTTAGGAAAAGAATGGATTTCATCGGGATGGTTTCCGGAAGGAGCTGACCAAGTAGAACCGAAAGTAGCTGCTTTATATTATGCAGCGGATCGAAGATATAATGCACCGAAGATTAATCGTTTATTAGAACAGGGAATCAATGTTATTTTAGATCGTTATGTGTATTCGAATATGGCTCATCAAGGTGGGAAAGTACTAGATATGAATGAACGCATGAACGTTTATGCTTGGCTAGATATTTTAGAATTTAAATTACTAGAATTACCAAAACCTGATATTGCGATTTTTCTTCATATGCCATATGAATATGCCGTTAAGTTAAGACAAAATCGTTTGGAGCAAGCCGATCAATTAGAAAATAGCCCAGAACATTTAAAACATGCCGAAAATGCTTATTTAGAACTAGCTCAAACTTATAAATGGAAAACAGTCGAATGTGTAAAAGATGATAAAATTCGTACGATTGAAGATATCAATGAGGAAATTGTAACTTATATTATTGATGAATTAAAATAAAAATACGATAAACGATATCGTATTTTTTTGTTTGTTTCATATTCTTTATTAGGTGAAAGATATGGAAATAATTGCCCATCGAGGAAATATAAATACCCTTTATAAAGAAAATACGATGGATTCTTTTTTATGCGCTTTTCAAAATCCTGACATAAGTGGAATCGAGTTGGATGTAAGAATGACGAAGGATCATCAATTTGTGATTATTCATAATAGCTTGATTAATTTGACGAGTGATGGATCGGGGTTCGTTAAAAATATGACATTAAAAGAACTTCGAAAATATAATTTTGGAACGAAAGAACATCCAAGCAAAATTAGTACATTAAAAGAAGTGTTACAGGTAGCCCCGAGTAATAAAAGAATTTTAATCGAGTTAAAAGAAGAAGGAAGTGTTCAAAAACACGATTTAAAACGTTTTTATCATGAGATTAAACCATTTCGCAAAAAAAGACTTTGGATATTTAGTTTTCATGAACCTTTCATTCGTATGTTACATCAAAATTATCCAACGTTAAAAGTAGGCATTTGTATTAGCAGTATGATCAATCGCGCTTATTTGAACCACGGTTTTGCCTTTCAAGTTGTATCCTACTTATTAGCAAAAGAAACAGACCCTCATAAAATCAATTTTTTTTGGACGGTAAACAAGCAAGAAGATTTGAACAAAATCAAAAGAGGATATCAAGGTGATACATTTGGAATTATTACCGATCATCCAACTTTATTTATTTCTCATGATGACCTCCGTGAATGGTGAAAGCATTTTCGGAAACAATCATCGTATCGTGATCGACCTTTTTAATTAATTGAACAAGACGAGGTCTTTTTTTGCGTGATACCATAATCATTAAAATGGAACGCTCTTTATCTTTGCCACAACCTTCCATCGTCGTTACGGCATATCCATAGTCGCGAATCAAACTGGACATTTCATCACCTGAATCACGATCGGTAATTGCCATGATCATATTACTACCAAGAGCCATTTTTTCTTCGATAAAACTACCTACATAAGAGCCCACAAAAGAACCTAATCCAAAAAAGACAATTTTCCAAGGATCTTTCGTAATGTTGACGACAACGACCCCAGTTACGAGTACCCAGACGATCGCGATAGCGAGTTGTAAAAAAGCGCCTAATGTCTTTTTTCCATTGGCAACTACAATCAGACGTAAAGTTGCCAGAGCATTTTCAATTACTTTGGAAATAAAAATCATAAAATAAATGACAAGGTTCATAAAATCACCATTTTTAGTATGGATAATTATTCTCAAATTATTGTTTCCTCATCAGAAAAAGAAAAAAATGTAAAATTAGCACTCATATCTTGACAATGCTAACATATAATAGTATAATGAGATCAGCACTAAGAGATAAAGAGTGCTAGAGGTGAAATATGTTAAGTGAAAGACAGACGGCATTACTTAAATTAATTGTTGAAGATTATATTCGTACTGCACGACCTGTCAGTTCGAAATCGTTATGTGACATTCTCGATTGTTCCAGTGCAACGATTCGTAATGAGATGAGTTTTTTAGAAGATTTAGGTTTGTTAGAAAAAACCCATACTTCATCCGGACGTGTTCCGAGTGAAAAAGGATATCGTTATTATGTCGATCATATTATGGTTCCAAAAGAACTTTCTGGTGAAGATATGTTGAAGTTGCAAACGATCTTTCATAATCAATCATTAGTTCTTACGGATGCGATTACGAAAAGTATGGAAATTGTATCGGAATTAACGAATTATACAGCTGTTGTGTTAGGAAGTTCTTCTTCTGAAAATCGCTTGAGTAGAGTGGAAGTTGTTCCATTAGATGAATTAAAAATGCTTGCGATTATCATAACAGATAAAGGACATGTCGAACATCGAAACTTAGTGATGGATGAACGTGTTTCACCGATAGAAATCAAACAGACGGTCGATTTGATCAACAAATTGATTGTCGGAACACCCATCGATGAAGTCAGTAGTAAACTAGAGTTCGAGGTAAAACCAATCATCAATAAAGTCGTAAAGCAACATGAAGTATTATACAATGCATTCTATAATGCGTTTAGTACTTTTACTAGTGATAAGAGTACGGATATTAAGATGAGTGGTACGAGCAATATTCTCATGAATCCAGAATTTGATGATACAGATCGTATTCGTGAAATTGTTTCTAAGTTCGAAGATAAAGATATTGTCAGTAAAATCGAAGAAGAGGGCGATGGTATTCATATTTACATCGGTAGTGAAACGGAATTTGATGACGATGTAACGATTGTCAAAACTAAATACCATGTAGGTGGAGAAGAAGGGACGATCGCTTTGATTGGACCGAAACGAATGGAATACGATCGGGTCATTACACTACTCGATTACATCAAGAAAAATATAGAGAGGTGACGTATGAAAGAAGAAAAAGAAACAGTTACTTCAAAAGAAGAAAAAGTAGAAGAAACAAAGCCAGAAGAAACTACGGAAAAGAAGGCAAGCGATAAGCCGGAAGAGGTAGAAAAAAACGAAAAAGAAGAGAAAAAAACAATCTTCAAGAAAAAAGAAAAAAATAAGGAAGAAGAGTATAAGAAGAAGTTGCAAGAGTTAGAAGAAAAAAATCTTCGCACACAAGCGGAGCTCATCAATTATCGCCGTCGCAAAGAAGAAGAGACAACACGTCTACTCAAGTATGCGAATGAAGATCTTGCAAAAGAATTACTTCCTATCGTCGATAATTTCGAACGTGCTATCAATATGGATGATGATAATTTAGAAGATGAAGTATCAAAGTTTTTGGAAGGATTTAAAATGATCTATTGTCATTTGGTGAGTGCTTTAGAAAATTATGATGTAAAAGCAATCGATGGAGCCAATAAACCATTTGATCCTACTTATCATCAAGCCGTACTAACGGAACATATCGACGGAGTCGAACCCGGTATGGTAGTAGAAGTATTACAAAAAGGATATCTCTTGAAAGATAAAGTAATTAGACCAGCGATGGTTAAAGTGAGTGAATAAAGGAAAGGTGAATAGATATGAGTAAAAATACAGGAAAAGTAATTGGTATCGATTTAGGTACCACGAATAGTTGTGTTGCTGTTCTAGAAGCAGGAAAAGCAACTGTAATTGCCAATGCAGAAGGAAATCGTACGACGCCATCAGTCGTAGCCTTCAAGAATGGAGAAATTATTGTAGGGGATGCTGCAAAACGTCAAATTGTAACGAACCCTAATACGATTTCTTCAATCAAACGTTTGATGGGAACAAGTGAAAAAGTAACCGCAGAAGGAAAAGAATATACACCAGAAGAAATCAGTGCTATGATTTTAAGTGATCTTAAGAAAACAGCGGAATCTTATCTTGGTGAAAAAGTGACAAGAGCAGTTATTACGGTTCCAGCTTATTTCAATGATGCGCAACGTCAAGCTACTAAGAATGCTGGAAAGATTGCTGGATTAGAAGTAGAACGTATCATCAATGAACCAACGGCAGCTGCCCTTGCTTATGGACTTGATAAAGATAATGCCGAACAAATTTTAGTTTACGACTTAGGTGGAGGTACCTTCGATGTATCGATCCTAGAACTTGGAGATGGTGTATTCGAAGTAAAATCAACAAGCGGTAATAACCATTTAGGTGGAGACGATTTCGATCATCGTATTGTCGAATATTTACTCGAAACCTTTAAGAAAGAAAATGGAATCGATCTAAGTAAAGATAAAATGGCTATGCAACGTTTACGTGATGCTGCTGAAAAAGCTAAGAAAGATTTAAGTGGTGTTACGACAACGCAAATTTCATTGCCATTCATCTCTCAAGGAGAAAATGGACCATTACATCTAGAAATTTCTTTGACACGTGCTAAATTCGAAGAATTAGTAGATGACTTATTACAAAGTACACTTACACCAGTACGTAATGCCTTGAAAGATGCCAAATTAAAAGCAAGTGATATCGATAAAGTATTGTTAGTTGGTGGATCTACACGTATTCCAAAAGTTCAAGAATTAATTCAAAAAGAACTTGGTAAAGAACCATCAAGAGGAGTTAACCCGGATGAAGTAGTTGCAATGGGAGCTGCTATTCAAGGTGGAGTATTAACGGGAGAAGTAAACGATATTGTCCTTCTCGATGTTACACCACTTTCACTTGGTATTGAAACATTAGGTGGAGTATGTACGGTATTAATTCCAAGAAATACGACGATTCCAACAAGCAAATCACAAATTTTCTCAACGGCTGCAGATAATCAACCAGCTGTTGACATTCATATTTTACAAGGAGAACGTCCAATGGCTGCCGATAATAAGACATTAGGTCGTTTCCAACTTACCAATATCCCAGCCGCACCAAGAGGAGTACCACAAATCGAAGTAACATTTGATATCGATGCGAATGGTATTGTCAACGTAAAAGCGAAAGATCTTGGTACCAATAAAGAACAATCCATTACGATTACCGCTTCTACCAATTTAACGGATGATGAAATCGATAAGATGGTAAAAGAAGCAGAAGCAAATCGTGAAGCAGATGAAAAACGTAAGGAAGAAGCTGATTTACGTAATGAAGCAGAACAAATGATTTTTGCTACTGAAAAATCACTCAAGGATCTTGGTGATAAAGTAGATAGTAAGGATCGTGAAAAAGCTGAAAGTGAAATCAAAGCATTACAAGAAGCATTAGATAAAAACGATATCGAAGATATCAAAGCAAAGAAAGATAAATTACAAGAAACGGCTATGGCTTTTGCTACTAAAGTATACGAAGAAGCAAGCAAACAATCACAAGCTAATAATGAGAACAATAGTTCAAATGATTCGAATAGTAGCGATGTAAAAGATGCCGAATATGAAGAAAAATAATGATTCAGTAGTAAAGTTCTAATTTTTTAGAACTTTACTTTCTTGATATAGAGGAGAAAATATGAAAGAAACGTTACGTAGTGAGATTAGTCATCAAGATAAGTGGAATTTAGAAGATATTTATCAAAATAAAGAAGAAGTATTGGAAGAAATATCGAAAATAGAGACTAAATTAACGGAACTAAAGCCATATGTAGGACATATTTTAGATTGTGCTTCTAGTTTGTATGCTTTTTTATCCCTCGATTCTGATATCGATCGTGATCTTTCTATTTTATATGTGTATGCTCATATGAAATGTGATGAAGATATGGGAAATGAAGAAAATCAAATTATCAAAGGGAAAGTTGATCTACTCGCAACGAAAGTGGGAGAAGCAACTTCGTTTGCTATTCCCGAATTATTGAAAGCTGATTTTTCTTTGATTGAAACTTATATGAAAGAAGAACCTAGATTAGAAGCTTATCGTTATCCACTCTGGACCATTTATCGCAAGAAAGAACACTATCTTTCAAAAGAAGAAGAAGCCATTTTGTCACAACTTGGAGATGTCTTTGGTAATCATGATGAGACGGCAAGTTTACTTCGTAATCATGATTTAAATTTTGGCACGATTCAAAATGAAGAAGGAATCGAAGTTCCTCTTACCAATTCTAGTTATAGTAGCTTGATTGAATCTAAGGATCGAAACGTACGAAAAGAAACGTTCCAAAGGTTCTATCAAATATATGGACAATTCGCTTCTTCTATCGCATCTACTTTAGCATCTAATATCAAAGAAGATGATGCGATTGCGAAGATCCGTCACTATAAAAGTACTCGTCATATGTATTTGAGTAATGGTAATATTGACGAAGCTATTTATGATAATTTGATTGAAGTCGTACATCGTCATTTAGATCTCTTGTATCGTTTTTTCAATCTGAAAAAAGAGTATTTAGGACTAGATGAGTTACATCTTTATGATATCTATGTTCCAATGTCCAATCAAGAGGAAAAGAAAACCTATACTTTTTTAGAGGCCAAAGAAATGGTATTAGATGCTCTTAGCATTTTAGGAGATGAATATGTAGAAACACTCAAAAAAGCCTTCGATGAACATTGGATTGATATCTATCCAAACAAAGGGAAGAAAAGTGGAGCCTATTCGTGGGGAAGTTATGGAACCCATCCTTATATTTTATTAAATTTTCAAGGAAGACTTGATGATGTTTCCACTTTGGCTCATGAGTTAGGTCATTCTATGCATAGCTATTTTTCCAATCAAAAACAACCATATCAAACAAGTAGCTATACGATTTTTGTTGCCGAAGTAGCATCCACTGTGAACGAATTATTGTTCTATCATTATCTTTTAGAACATAGTAATGACAAAGAAGAAAAAATGAGAATCTTAAGTGAATTATTGGAATTATTTAAAGGAACGATCTATCGCCAAACGATGTTTGCTGAATTTGAAGACAACATTCATAAACTTTCATTCGAAGGGGAAACATTAACTGGCGAGACGATGTCAAATCTCTATTACGATTTAAATAAGCTTTATTTTGGAGAGAATGTGATCGTCGATTCTGAAGTACGTTACGAGTGGGAACGTATTAGTCACTTTTATAGTAGTTATTATGTTTATCAATACGCAACTGGTCTTTCAGCTGCATGCTATATCGTAGATGGTATTTTAAATCACAAAGAAGGAGTTTTAGATCATTATTTAGCGTTTTTAACCTTAGGTGGAAGTATGGATCCTGTTGAGGAGTTAAAAGTTGCTGGAGTTGATCTTACTAAACCAGAAGTAGTGGAACGTGCTCTTTCGATGTTTGAACATTATCTCGATGAATTTAAAAATATGATGTGAGGAAGTGAGAAGTATGAATAAAAAAGACTATTATGAAGTCTTGGGTGTCAGTAAGACAGCTAGTGATGCCGAAATTAAAAGTGCCTTTCGAAAGCTAGCGAAAAAATATCACCCAGATGTATCGAAAGAACCAGATGCTGCTGAAAAGTTTAAAGAAGCACAAGAAGCTTATGC
>CALVJD010000033.1 GCA_944332005.1 uncultured Bacilli bacterium | reverse complement strand
GTTTTAAAAAGGTTAGGATATCTTAACGAAAATCCTACTATAGATCAAGTAATATATAAGGCAAGAGAACTTAATCCTGAATTTCCGGGGTTAATAGATTATTCTTGTTGGGAAATAGGACGAACTTGTTGTCATGAGAGTAATCCAAAATGTGAAAAATGTCCATTAAATACAGAATGCAAAAATTATATAAATAGATAGAATTGAAAGGGTATATTTAATGTGTTTATAACTAAAATATACTTTTTTTATGGGAGTGATGGTTTTGATAGAAAAAATAAATTATGATAATCGAATTAAAATGAAGTCTGAAATTAGAACGGATTTAAACTTTAAATGGCAAGATAATAATTTGATGCGGATTTTATTAAAAAAATTTAAAAATGTATATCATTATCAAAATGATCCTGAGAGATTTCTAAAGAAAAAAGATTGTTTAGATGAGTTGAATAGAATTATTAATAAGTTTAATAAAAAAGATATCTCCGAAGATGTATTTAAAAGAAATTTAGAAAAAGAGTTAAAAAACATTATCGAAGAATTTCCAGAGGTGTCATTTAGGAATGAATATAATTATGACGATTATATTTATAAATTAGCATTAGCAAACAGACTATTGATTTATGGTGATGGTGGTATAGGAAAAAGTTATTTTATATATAAATTGGAAGAAGAATTAGAAAAAACAAATATAAAACATTTATGCTTGTATGGAAAATATACAAAAGAAATACCACAAGAAATAATGGAATGTATTTTGAATGTTAAAGAAGAATTTTATTTTATTTTTGATGCAATCAATGAACTTGACGATAAGCAGATAAATGATATAATTATTTTTCTAAAAAAAATATTGGATAAAGAAAATATAAATATAATTATTACCTATAGAACACATAATTTGTCTGAAATGATAGAATCAGAAATTAAAAAAATAATAATTAATGATTATCAATTTAGAGGTGTAGACTACGAACAATCTTTAATGAAACTGATTGAAACTTATGGTATTGAAATTACAAAGTATATTGGAATTCTAGAAACAAATAACCCGTTATATATTAAAATGATATACACTGTTTTAAATGGAACAGGAAAAAGTTCACAAAAAAAGCGCAAGAAAAAGAAATATGAATTAAATGGTATTGGTGATTTGGTACAAATAACATCTTTATTAGAAAATTATATAAAACTAATATGTGGAAATGAATATTGGGAAATGACAAAAAAAATAAGTGCTTACATGTTTAAAATCGGAAGTAGTAGTATAACTTATTTGGAAGTTGAAAAAATATTAATGGATAATACTGAAAAATATATAAAAAAAATGTGTAGTGAAAATTTATTGGATTATTATTTTCATGATAATGAAGAGCAGTATATATTTAAAATTCAGCAAATGTCCGATTATTTAATAGCAAGACATTTAAATTATGAAATTGAAAATTTAGATTCTAAACAAATAGTAGATTTAATTAATAATAAACTCTCTTCTCTTTACACATTGTCGGAAGCATTTATAATTTTGCTTATGGATAAATATAAAGAAAAAAACTTAAAAAAAGGGTTAGATATAATTTATAATTCCTATTTGAAAGATAGTTTTGATTTAAGTATTTTTAGAAAATTAAATTTTAACGGTAAACAAATAGAGCTAATTCAAAAATATATAACAATTAGTGATTGGAATAAAGCCTTCTTAGAATTGGGTGGATATCATGATAGACCATTTAATTGTCAAAATTATTTAAATGAAATATTGCTTAATGATGAAAATAAAATTTTTGAATTATCAATAAAATATACATCTTACGACATAGTTTTAAAATTAAAAAACACATTATATAATATAATTCTAATAAAAAATAACAATAGTTATGTTGAAGAAATGTTTTGGTATTCATTGTGGATTTCTTCTGTCCCTAATATTAGAATAAGAAAATTAGCAACAAAATTATTGTTTGATATAACTGATAAATTTAACATCTATGAATCTAAATTAGTAGAAGTATATAAAAAAGTTAAAGAAATTTATATAAAGAGAACAATAATACATGTTTTAACATCTTTAAGTGATTTAAGTGATGAAACAGTGGTATTTTTAAAAAATGAATATAAAAGATTTGATTTAATCGATAGCGAAATTATTGGTAGAATAGATGAGTTTCTAAACTTAAAAAAATCTTATATAACATTGACAAAGAAAAACATTTATAATGAAAAAAGAGCTGTAAATTGCTCATATGATTTAAATAGAATTTTAATGATTGCAGATTTACATGAAAAAAATGTATTAAAATTTGATAGATTTAACAGTGATAATAAATTAGGTTTATATGAAAATTTCTTATTATATCCAAAAGAAAAAATAAGAGATTGGAATGAACAGCTTGGTATTAAATTTTCTTGTATAGAAGATAACGGATTTTGTAAGTACTGGGCTAGCAGCAGTAAAATAGAAAAATTTATGCCAAAATTAAATAAGGATAATATAATAGCAAGTGAAGAAATGTTCATTATGTTTAAAATGGTATTTAAAGAAATTTGTGAAATGTATAATTATGAATTTAAAGACGATAGATTTGATGAACATTTTAATCCTTTTAAAGACTCAATATTAAAAAAATGCTTGTTAATAACTCAAGACTTTGTATTAGGTTCACTTATGTGCAATTATTACACTAATGATATATTTATTTATAATGACGAAGAAACATTGGGGTATTCAGTTTATAATACTAATAAATATGAAGAAGAATTTAGAGTGTGTTCTCCTGTAAGTCTTTATTGTGAAGATGTCGATAGATTAAATAACAAGATAGAAAAAGCAATTGATTTATATGGGAATAAAGATAAAGATTGGTATGAAAATGAAAATTTATCCATAGAAAATATACAGAAGATGATACAGCCAATAAGCTATAATGGGCACTTATGGAATTTAATCAGTGCAGAAATTCATTTGTTTGTATCAAACCAAAATTTTAAACATTTACATACAGAAACATATGATTTAACTATTTCTGTAGATTCACAATATAACTTAGAAAATAATACTGATGCAAGAAATTTGACGATTGACAAAGAAAAATATTTAAAGAATATAAAAGAATACAAAAAAGTGGATAGTTGTAAAACTGTTGATATTTTATCAGTAGAATATACTAGCGATGATTTTAAAAATACATCATTATCATTTCCTGCCAGTGTTATTATAAATGAGTTTGATTTAATTTATTCAAAAGATTTATCTGTATGGAAAAATAAAAATAATGAGATTATTATTTATTGTGATAACAATAATCGTAATTACAGTGAACCAATTCAAAATACTATATATATAAGAAATGATTATCTTAAAAAAATAGTGCAAAATCATAAAATTTGTTATTGGGCTTATACTGAAAAAAGTTATTTAGATTATGGTTGGAATGAAAAAGCGAGTGTTCATATCGAACTAGATGTTAATAGTAATGTTATTGCAAAATATGCAAATAACAGTTTAAATAATGTAGAAAAAGAATATAATAAATTATGCAAAAAATGTAGTTATAATATATATCAAGAACAAAGCAACAATAATGATTTGTTGAACAGTTTATTAAAAGATTATTATACAATATCTGATGAAGAAGAATATTGAATTAGTAAAAATTATTTAGATGAATAATGATAAAAGAGAAGTCTGAAGTAAATTCAGGCTTTTTTAGTGGTATAATATAAAGCTAATAAATGAGGTGATTATATGGCTACTACGAGTCAATTTATAAAAAGAATGAATGATTATAAAAAATGCATGAGAATTTTAAATTGTGCCAATCATGTTTACTTAGATGAAATAGATAATTTTGAATTTAAGAAAATAAGTAAATATAATAAGTCAAAAAATTTATATAATAAAATTACCTGTGATTTTAAGTTGGTTAACGAACTTATAGATAAGCAAGATTTATTAAATGCCACTACAGTCTTAAGAACTTTATATGAAAATATTATTTATATTATAGCCAAATCATACGATAAAGAAATTAATATTACATTAGATACTGAACCTTGGAGATTAAGGAAAGTATTAGAAAATAATTGTACTAATATTTTTACAGAATATTTTGAAAAAGAAGATTTTAATGAAATTTATAAATATATGTGTAAAATTGTTCATCCCTGCAGTATGAAAGAATTACTTTCATATATGAGTAAAACTATAAAGTATAAAAACTATTTATTAAGCAATTTAAAATATACAATGTTAGTAATAGAGTACATGTATTTAAATTTTTTAAATAAAAAAGTCGGAAATGAAGAAAGTAAATTTGATTTAAATTTTATTGATCTTAGTACATATGTAAATTTAATGAACGTCAGTTATTTTATTAATGACGTAAAAGATAGTAAAAGTTTTATTAAAAGATTTTTTTACTATGATACAAACAATAAATATATAACTGATAATCAAGAAAGACTAAAAGAAGTATATGAAACATTAATTAATAAAAAAGAACTGGTGGAAGAGGATATAAAAGAACTAACTAAAGCGCTTGATACTCAAATTAAAGAAAGTAAATATAATGAAATTATAAGCAAAATATTAAATGGAAAATAATCTTGGGAACGAATTGGCGTTTTAACAAATTCACTGGGAACACATTGGGAACACTGGTATAGAACAAGATAGGTAAAATAGGGTGTTTTGCGATAAATTTGGCAAATGACAAAACAATAATAATGCAAAATATGCTAGAAAATTAACACACGCCAAATCCCCCTGTAAAAAGTGTCTAAAAATATGATAACATCCCCATCAAATCAATTTGAAACAAGTCATGTATATGATTGGTTAAATGATTATTATTACGATCATTTAGATGAAAAATTAAAAGATTCATTACAAATGACATCCTATTGTACAGATGCAACAGATGATGAAAATGCAGCAAGAGAAACATGTACCAATGTAGGTAGTGCAAAAGTGGCATTATTATCTTTAGATGAATATAATTTAGCTATTCCAAAACAAATGGAATGTATGGATGTTATTGAATTTGCTTGTCTAGATAACGAGGGGAATGTAGATGAATGTGTAGCTCCTATGATACCAACGGGAAAAACATGTTTGGAAGTGATGGAAGAGGAAGGTCTCGTAGTGGATCATGAGTCGGGGATGGTTGATGTTTCGGGAACGTTTGTTAATGACATAAATTGGTCGTATTTAGCTTGGGAGTTCCCTATTGGATATCCATTTAGTTATTCATATACTTTGACACCAGCAATTGAGTCAACACATGGATGGATATTCCTATGTGGGCCTACCAATCCGATACCGAACGATGTTGTCAATAATAGTAATCTAATATTTGGTGTACGTCCCGTTATTACCGTATCACCAGATGTCGTTCTCGGTGATGGAGATGGAACTTATGAAAATCCATATCGAGAAATTGAAAATCATGAAAATGAAAAATTATATGATGTTGTAACCAGTGGAGAGTATGTTCAATTTAATGATCATTTATATCGTGTTGTTGAGAAAAATGCTAGTGGTACAAAATTATCCTATGATGGGTCTATGCTTCCTAGTGAATATGTAGAAGCAGATAGAGGAGTAATATATGATGAAACGTTAGAATTATTACAAAATGGAGAAGTATTAAATGAATTAGTGGATGTAAATAATCAAGCTAAGATCGTTGATTTTACATGGAATACTGGTCAACCACTAACATATTCTAGTCATTATAGTCTTGCTCTAGAGGATGGGTCAACAAGTTTTGTTTCTAAGACGGGTGCTTTAAAAGTAGGAGAAATGTATTCAATACCTACAAATTTTATAATGAGTTTCGCTAACGGTTTTCCAGAAAATTGGTTGTTTCATTATTGGTTTTTTACGACGAATAATGATTCTAATGCATGGGTTGTTGATATTGATGGTGTAATGTCAGGCTTTACTTCTAAATCGAGTAGATATGCTATCCGCCCTGCTTTTGTGATCGATAAAGAAGTAACAGTAATAAGTGGTGAAGGTACAATTGAGTCACCTTATGTAATATAGAAGAACTTGTCCTCTTCTATTTTCTTGTGTTATAATGAAAACGGTGGTTTTATGTGGAAAATAGGAGATGTTGAGATTGCTAACCAAGTTGTTTTAGCGCCCATGGCTGGTATATGTAATAGTGCTTATAGAAGGATTATCAAAGAGATGGGTTGCGGGCTTATTACTTGTGAGATGGTCAGTGATAAAGCTATTTATTATGGTAGTAAGAAAACGATTGATATGTTAGCTATGACGGAGATGGAACGTCCTATTTCACAGCAGATTTTCGGAAGTGACAAGAATTCGTTTGTCGTCGCTGCTAAGTATATTTATGAACATATGAAACCAGATATTATCGATATTAATATGGGGTGTCCAGTTCCTAAAGTAGCACTGAAAAGTCAGGCTGGGAGTGCTTTACTTAAAACCCCTGAAAAAGTGAAAGAAATCGTCGAAGCGGTGGTACAAAGTGTACCGATTCCTGTTACAGTGAAAATTCGTAGTGGTTGGGATCAAGATAGTATCAATGCTGTAGCGATTGCCAAGATTTGTGAAGAAGCAGGGGCATCTGCCATTACGGTTCACGGGAGAACAAGAAGTCAAGGTTATAGTGGAAAAGCAGATTGGAATATCATCAAACAGGTGAAAGAAGCTGTTTCGATTCCTGTTATCGGGAATGGAGATATTTTAAGCTGTTATGATGCCAAACGAATGCTTGAGATAACGGGGTGTGATGCTGTTATGATTGGAAGAGGGGTACTAGGAAATCCTTGGCTCATCAAAGAGTGTGTCGATTATTTAAAACATGGAATTGAGCCTAAAAAAGTAACAAAGGAAGAAAAGATTGCGATGATCAAGCATCAGATGGATTATCTATTAGAATTAAAGCCTGAAAAGGTAGCTATCTTAGAACTTCGTAGTCATGCAGCTTGGTATTTAAAAGGAATTCCTCATACGATGGAACTCAAACAAAAATTGTTTCAAGCAAAAACAAAGTTGGATGTTTTGACATTATTAGAAGAATGGGAAGGGGAGTACAATGAAAGCAAGTTTTAAAAGACGTTTAGGAGCTTATTTAATCGATTTAATTTTAATTGGAATGGTTTTGATGATTGTTTATACCATTTTGCCGGAAGGACAAAACATTCATGCTCTTAATCAAGAAATGAATGAAATTACCGAGCTAGCGCTCAACCAAGAAATTTCTTTTGGAACTTATTTGTATCGTTATGCGAATGTCATTCATGATTTAGATACGGAACGTGCTCTTTATAGTGTTATCAATGCTTTTTTGATTATTGGTTATTTTATTGCCATTCCTTATTTTCAAGATGGGCAGACTTTAGGAAAAAAAGTATTCAATATCAAAGTAAAACGTAACGATGGTGAACTCGTTGCTCTCAACGATTTACTTCTACGTTCTTTGATCATTCACGGACTAGGATATATGATGGTGTCACTTGCTTGTATCTACATCTTACCAGCTATGCCATACTTGATCGTTACGACGATTTTTGGTTTTATCCAAATTTTTCTAGTTATTTTGTGTCTACTTATGGTATTATATAGAAAAGACAGGCGTGGTCTTCACGATATGATCGCCAAGACAAGCGTTGTCGTAGTGAAATAGAAGAGGTGAAAATGTGAGAGAATTTACAGAACAAGAATTGGTACGTCGTGAAAAGGCTCGTGAACTTAGAAGCCTTGGCATCGATCCATTTGGACATCGTGTCGACGTAACAACGAATTCGAAAGATTTAAACGAAAGATATGGTGCTTATTCCAAAGAAGAACTTCATGAAATGGATACTGAAGAAGAATTACTGGCAGGTCGTATTATGACCAAACGTGGTAAAGGAAAAGTTGGATTTATGCATATTCAGGATAAATATGGACAAATTCAAATTTATGTTCGTAAAGATGAAGTAGGGGAAGAAAATTACGAACTCTTTAAAAAAGCTGATTTGGGAGATATCGTTGCGATTAAAGGTCATATTATGCGTACGGATATGGGAGAGCTTACCATTAAAGCTACTCATTATGAACATTTAGTAAAAGCTTTGCGACCTCTTCCTGAAAAATATCATGGACTTTCTGATGTCGAAGAAAGATTTAGAAGAAGATATGTGGATTTAATCATGAACGAAGAGGCAAGGAAAGTAGCGTTTGCTCGTCCCAAAATCATTCGTTCGATTCAACATTACTTGGATCATTTAGGATATGTCGAAGTGGAGACACCTGTATTAGGTACGATCTTAGGTGGAGCAGCTGCTCGTCCATTTGTGACGCATCATAATACACTTGATATCGATATGTATCTTCGTATTGCGACGGAGCTTCCTTTGAAACGATTACTCGTTGGCGGAATGGATGCCGTCTATGAAATTGGACGACTTTTCCGTAATGAAGGAATGGATCGTAATCATAATCCAGAGTTTACGACGATCGAAGTATATAAAGCTTATAGTGATCTAGAAGGAATGATGGATTTAACGGAAGGGATTATCAGCAATGCAGCTATGACATTAAATGGAACTTACGAAATTGATTGGAAGGGACATCATTTTAGTCTTGCCAAAGGATATAAACGCGCTCATATGGTTGACTTAATCAAGGAACAAACGGGTATTGACTTCTTCCAAGACATGAGCTTAGAAGAAGCAAAAGCGCTTGCTGAGGAACATGGTATTGAAGTAGAAGAACATTTTGGTTATGGTCACATTGTCAATGCGTTCTTTGAAAAATATGTCGAAGAGACGATTGTGGAACCAACATTTGTCTTTGGACATCCGGTGGAAATTAGTCCTCTTGCCAAGAAAAATGCGAAAGATCCTCGTTTTACAGAACGCTTTGAACTCTTTATCTGTGGAAATGAATATGCGAATGCATTTACGGAATTAAATGATCCAATTGATCAGTATGAACGTTTCGAAAATCAATTAAAAGAGAAGGAACTTGGAAATGAAGAAGCCAATGAGATGGATATGGATTTCGTCGAAGCATTAGAATATGGTATGCCACCAGCAGGTGGAATGGGAATGGGAATTGACCGTTTAGTCATGATGTTAACGGGTAGTGAGACCATCCGTGAAGTGATTTTATTTCCAACCATGAAGAAAAAAGATTAATGAAAGTATATGTTGTAAGACATGGCGAAACGAATGAAAATATTGGTAATATTATGCAAGGCAATATGGATACTGTTTTAAACGATAACGGGAAAAAGCAGGCACGTTTCGCTAGAGAAAAGTTAAAGGATAAAGGGATTGATATCATTATTGCATCTCCGAAGGCAAGAACGAAGGAAACGGCTGAGATCATCAGCGATGGGAAAATTCCTATCATCTATGATGAACGTTTGAAAAGTCGCAACCATGGAGAGTTTGAAGGGATGAATCGTCTGGATATGGATTTAAAAACATATTGGAATATCAATATCAATAAACAATATGAAAAAGCGGAATCAGTAGGGGCACTCTATCATAGAGTGAGTTCTCTACTTGATATGGTGAAGCGTTTTTATCCGAATAAGACGGTTTTACTGGTCACGCATAGTGGCGTTTGTCGTATTCTTTATTATTATTTTAAGGGGATTCCTAGCGATGGAGATCTTACTACTTATGAAGCACATAATGGATTAGTAGAAGAATACGAATTATAGAAAGAGGGAACATATGAAAGTATTATCAGTAAACTGTGGTAGTTCATCTTTGAAGTTTCAAATGTATGAAATGCCAGAAGAAAAAGTATTGATTTCAGGAGTGTTTGAACGAATTGGAATCGATGGAAGTTTTTATACAATCAAATTAAATGGTGAAAAGACCAAAAAGGAAGTTGCACTTCCTAATCATGATGTTGCAGTAAATTACTTAACAGAAGAGTTATTATCGAATCATGTTATTGCATCATTAGAGGAAATCAAAGGAATTGGACATCGTATCGTAGCTGGAGGTGACAAATTCGATAAAACGGTTATCATCGATGATAAAGTACTTGCTGATATCGATTATTTGAGTCTACTTGCACCACTTCATAATCCAGCTGCAGTAGTTGGGATTAAAGCTTTCCAAAAGGCAGTACCAAATGCGGTTGCAACAGCGGTTTTTGATACGGCTTTTCATCAAACGATGCCAAAAGAAAACTATCTTTATCCAGTACCAGAAGAATGGTATACGAAATATTCTGTTAGAAGATATGGAGCGCATGGTACAAGTCATAAATATGTGTCAGCACGTATGAATGAAATTTTGGGAAGAACGGATACGAAACTTATTACTTGTCATATTGGAAATGGTGGAAGTATCAGTGCGGTTTTAAATGGCAAATGTTTGAATACATCCATGGGATTTACACCAAATGCCGGTATTATTATGGGTAGTCGTTGCGGGGACATGGATGCGACGATTGTAACTTACATGATGGAACAAACGGGTATGTCACCAAAAGAAATGGACAATGCTTTAAATAAACAAAGTGGATTATTAGCCGTTAGTGGTATCAGTAGTGATTCAAGAGATATCGAAGATGGTATTAAAGCAGGAAATCAAAAATGTGCATTAGCGCAAACAATGTTCGTCAATCGTATTGTCGATTTCATTGCGAAATATTACGTAGAACTAGGTGGATGTGACGCGATCGTATTTACGGCTGGTATCGGAGAAAATTCGATTAGCACACGTGCTGAAATTATCGAAAAACTAGCGGTTTTAGGCGTAAAATTAGATGCAGCTGCAAATGATGTACGCGGCGTAGAAAGATGTATTACAGCAAAAGATTCTAAAATTCCATGTTGGATTATTCCAACCGATGAAGAATTGATGATCGCGAGAGATACTTATGAATTAGCAAAATAAGAGGGATTCCTCTTATTTTGTTTTTATAGGGATATTTTGCTTTTCTTTTCATAAGATATTATGAGGTGGTCATGTGTATCCAATTTATACGATGTTAAGAAAAGAACAGATTTGTAAAGAAGTGAATATTGCTTTTCCTCCCCAACATCAAGAATGTCAGCCCGGTTTAGAAAGCAAAATGATTCCAACGCCTATTAGTGATAATATGGAATATATGGGGAGTGAAAAACTAAAAGATAAGGTAGCTCTCATTACTGGTGGAGATTCAGGGATTGGCAGGGCGGTTGCTATTTTATTTGCCAAAGAAGGTTGTGATGTCGCAATTGCTTACCTTTATGAAGATGAAGATGCAGCTTTAACGAAACAGTATGTAGAAGAGTATGGGCGTAAATGTTACTTGATAAGAGGGGATCTATGTTCGGAAAAGACTTGCCAAAACACGATCGAACTCGTTATAAAAGAGTTTGGTAAGTTAGATATTTTGGTCAATAATCACGCGGTTCAGTTTATTGCTAGAACTATTGAGGATATTACCGAAGAACAATTAGAAATTACCTTTCGAACGAATATATTCTCTTATTTTTTCTTGGTGAAAGCTGCTCTTCCATATTTAAAGGAGGGAAGTTCCATTATCAATACAGCTTCTGTTACTGCTTATGCGGGAGAAAAGAACTTGTTAGATTATAGTGCTACAAAAGGAGCAGTCGTATCATTTACGAGAAGTTTATCACAATCTCTAGTAGGTAGAGGAATTCGTGTCAATGCTGTCGCACCTGGACCTATTTGGACACCACTCATTCCTTCTAGTTACAGTGCCGAAGAAGTAGAGACATTTGGTACTTATACTTCAGAAGTACCGATGGGACGTGCCGGACAGCCATTTGAAGTAGCCCCATCTTATCTGTTTCTTGCCAGCAATGATTCTAGATATATGACAGGTCAAGTGTTGCATCCTAATGGAGGAACAATCGTAGATAGTTAAAGATTTTATAGAAAAGAATCAATTTTTAAAAGAAAGCGATTCTTTTATTTTGTGGATTTTAATAAAAGGGTTTTACAAGGAAGATCTTTATATGTTACAATATACTTGATAAGCTATACTTATGCAGTATCTAGTATAATTTATCATTTTGTAGGGCTACAAGATGTGAAATATATGATCGATCGGATATTGTGGAGGTGTAGAAAGACGAAATTAGTAAAAGGATTACTTTTGGTTTTGATCATAACGAGTGTTTTATCTATAACGGGAGTAAGTGCAGATGTGTCTGGTTACATGGGGTATAGTGATATTAAATTGCCGATATTGAACGGAATATATTCAGATGGCGATTATACGAAAACAACGGTTAATCCGCAAACATTAGAAACGACGGATGCAAGAGATTCCTGGATATGGAATGATACTAGAGCAGTAGAAGCAAGAACTATGCAAGTACTTTCCCCAACGTCTACTACTGAGTGGAAAGATATCGTAATTGGTGGAACGATTACCTGGGGTGAACAAAATGCGGATATTGGCTCTTATCGCTTGCAATTACGTGCTAAGAAATCAACGTTATCAGAAGTTCGTTATTGGGGAATTTGGGTTTATTAGTTAGAATTTGACTTTTTAACGATAATTGTATTTTCTTACTTATCTTGTAGTGTCATTGAGGAGAAGATTATGAAGTTATTTTTCAAGAGGAATATCGCTTTTATAGTAGTCGTTATAATCTTTTTAGCATGGGGATTATATGCTGCTATTGAATGTCAAACGGTGTGGAAGCAAAGAGAGTATGCATATGATTATCATGTTCAACAATGTGAAAATGAATATAAAGGGGTCGAAGAGTTTCAAGATCGGTGTCAACGTTTAGTGGAAAATGGAAGACCTATGAGAGATGATACCATTTCTATGTTTTTTGATATGATCGGTCGATATACTTTGAGAAATCTGCAAATGATTGGACCATTATTCATTATCGTAATGGCGATATGGAATTTTCACAAAGAATTGAAAAGTGGATTTTATAAAAATGTATTGACTAGGATGGATTATAAAAAATATGTGAAAAAAAGTTGGTTAAAATCGTTAAAATATATTTTCTTTTATCCGGTCTTCTTAATTTACATTTTTCTTTTAGCATTTCTTATTTCCGGACATTTCGATATTCAAGCAACATTACAAGAATATCCAGGTAGCTTATATATTAACCCAGAATATCTAGAGATTTTTCCCATATTTATGTTTGTATATATTTTTAATTTAATGTTACACAGTATTTTTTGGATCAATATGGGTTTTATTCTTACGAAAAAAGGGAAAAATATTTTAATTACTTTGATTGCTTCTTTTTTAACATATATTGCCATTTTTATGATTGGTGAAATTTTTGTTGGCGGTTTCTTTTTATCTTTAATGCTTGGTATTCATAATGCTGGGCAATATATGAATTTAGCAAACATTTGGGCTTATGCAGATATTGATAATATTTTTATAGTACTTGCTTATGGTGCTTTTCTAGCAATTGTCTCCACTTTAATTTTAGGTTCTTTGTCAAATAGTGTTGGTAGACATTATTGATACAAGTAACTGTGGATGGAAGGATGATGAAAATCATCCTTTTATGATGCCTTTAATTAAGAAAATACGAGCAATGAAATGATCAAATTTT
>CALVJD010000032.1 GCA_944332005.1 uncultured Bacilli bacterium | reverse complement strand
AGGTCCCTGACCACTTGTTTCCACTTCCACTCCTAAATACGAATAACCAGAAATGTCGATCAGTTTTTCGGTTCCAAAGACTACAGCTTGAGCGGGAACGGTTGTTTGTAGTAACAAGTGATCACTATTTTTCACTACTGATTTTAATGTATAATCTTCACCTGCAGTTGTATAATAGCCTCCATACCCACTACTAGTCCAGCCACCTGTAATCTCTTGATATTCTTCTCCATCTTGATATAAATAGAAGCGCTTATCTTCCTCCGTTTCCTCACAACCTTCTGATAATTCGTAAAGTTCATCGAGTGCTCCTTGGACATCAGTGTTACTGGTTCCACTACTACTATTATCGTAACCTACTTCACTCGCTTCATATAAAGTGGTAACAGCATAAATACTAACAGAAGTCATGAGTAATCCACCCAATAGAAAAGCGATAATTAGTTTTAATTGTTTCTTCATTTTAACATCCTTCCAACGCAAAAAAGAGAGGTATATAATACCCCCCCCCCGTGTGCATATAGTTAACAAGAAAATGATTGCTTATCCATTTATCTGTATTCACTTTGCACACTATATTACTATTTTTTTTAATTGATTACTTTTCTAATTTTAATGTTTCAATTGCTTTACGCATTTGTAGATCATATTTAATCATATCAAGTCCACCAAATGCATTTAAGAATTCTTCTTTTTTCATTTGATATCTCTCGGCTAATTTAGAAGCTTCTTCATCTGCTTCTTCATCGCTAATTTCGATTTTTTCTGCCTTAGCAATTTCTTCTAACATCAAACGATATAATACGCGATTATGAGCTTCTTCTCGCATTTGTTCTCTTAAAGCTGCTTCATCGGAATTCGTAAATTGATAAAATTGCTCCAATGTCAACCCTTGCATTCTTAAATGTTCTTCGTATTGTTTTAACATACGATCCGTTTCATCTTTGATCATTGCTTCTGGAATATCAACTTTAACATTCTTACCAGCAGCAGCTAATAATTCATCAATATATTTATTTTCTGCTTCCACTTCTTTACGTGCTAAAATATTCTCTTCTACTTGTTTTTGTAAAGCTTCCAATGAGTCGATTCCTTCCATACCTAAATCTTCAAAAAAGTCAGCATTGATTTCTGGAATAATCGTTTCTTTGATTTCGTTTACTTTTACTTTGAAAACTACTTCTTGTCCTTTTAAATCTTCGGCGTGATAATCATCAGGGAATTTTAGATGAAGATCTTTTTCTTCTCCTTTTTTCATTCCGATAATTTGTTCTTCAAAACCAGGAATAAAAGAATGACTTCCTAGTTTTAGAGAATAATTTTCTCCTTTGCCACCTTCGAAAGGAACACCATCTTTAAATCCTTCAAAATCGATTACGACGGTATCTCCTTCTTTCGCATCGCCATCTTTCTCGACTACTTCAGCATAGTGCTCTCTCATGTGTTCGATAGAAGCATCAATTTCTTCTTTTGTCGCTTCAATCTTATCTTTCTTTACTTTTAAACCTTTATATTTTCCTAATTTTACTTCTGGTTTTAACGTTAATTGAAATAAGAATTCACAACCATTTTCATCGATGCTCTTTAGACTCATCTCTGGTTGAGCAACAATTTGTAAATCTTTATTTTCTTCTAACATTCTTTCATAAGCTCTTTGAATACATAAATCAGCAGCATCAAAATACAAAGCTTCTTTTCCATACTTTTTTAAAAACACTTCTTTTGGTGCTTTACCAGGTCTAAAACCATCAATTTTTGCTTTCTTGTTAGCTTTTTCAAATGCTTTATCTAACGCATCTTGCCATTCTTGACCATCAATTTTTACGATAATTTCTTTCATTTTATTTCCTCCAATACTTCATTAGTATATCATATTTACCAGTTTTTTCAAGTAATAATAAGTAATAATGAAAAAAATGCGGGGAATTCGCATTCTATCATTTTATTCTAATATCAAGATTAAGCAATACCTACAATGGCAACCTTATACTTACCATTTGGGCTTTCAACAGTAACAACGTCGCCAACCTTTTTTCCCATAATGGCTTGCGCAATTGGTGATTCATTGGAAATTTTATTTTGAAAAGGATCTGCTTCTTTACTTCCTACAATCGAATATTCTTCCGTCTCATTATCATCTTCGTATTTGATCGTAACCTTGTTTCCAAGAGATACTTTATCGGTACTGATTTCTTTGATAACAACGGCATTTTCGATCATGACTTCCAACTCTTTGATTTTGCTTTCCACAAGAGCTTGTTCATTGCGAGCAGCATCGTATTCGGCATTTTCACTTAAATCACCAAGTGCACGTGCATCTTTTAAAGCGTTGATTACTTCTGGACGTTTTTCTAATTTTAAATATTCTAATTCCTTTTTTAAATCTTCTAAACCTGCTTCTGTCAGGTATACTTCTTTTGTATTCATTTATTTCACCTCAATATTTATTTTTTTAAACTACAAAATAATACTACACATTTTTCGTTTTGTCAACTCTTTTTCATATGTCATAATTAGAGCTGATTATATTATATTCTAGCTTTCTCTTTTTATGCGCATGAGGTCATTTTGGTGTAGGCGAACATCTACTTTCATACGAATCATTTCACGTGGATGACGAGCTCGGTCTAATTCATTACCTTCTACATCATAAATTTGGGGAATCGTAACGGAAACAGGATCCATACTTGGTCCAAAGAATTCAACGTGATCTCCGGGTTTAAAATAATTACGTTGTTCGATGGAAACCATGTTCGTCTTTTCGTCGTAGGATAGTACCACTCCTAAAAAGTCTTGATTGGATACCTCTTCTCTTCCGTTATAATATTGACAACTTTCATCGTAAACGCCATCAAAAAATTGAACCACACTATCACGATTCGCAACATTGCGTAAAATTCGTTCTTCTTCTTTGTGATAAGTAACATGTTTGGGATCTTCAAAATAACGATCGATCGCTCTACGATAAATATTTACAACGGTTGCAATATAATAAATAGAACGCATTCTTCCTTCTATTTTGAACGAACAAATCCCCATTTCTATCATCTCGGGAATTTTTTCTAACATCGATAAATCCTTCGTACAAAACGTAAAGTCTTTTTCGCCTTCTAAGACATTTTGTTTTTCATCTTCTAATTTAAAATCCCATCGACAAATTTGACTACATCCCCCACGATTAGAATCTCTAGCCGTTAAAAAATTAGATAACACACATCTTCCACTATAGGATGCACACATGGCGCCATGAATAAAACATTCAATTTCTATATCGACGTGATCGATGATGTTTTTAATTTCTTCCTTCGAAGCTTCTCTTCCTAACACAATTCTAGTAACACCTTGTTGTTTCCAAAATAAAACGGCTTTGTGGTTGAGAGTCGATTGTTGTGTCGATAAATGAATCTCGAGATTGGTATGTTTATGAGCGAGCGAAATGACAGTTGGATCACTGACGATAATTGCATCGACACCGATTTCTTCTAATGCCTGTAAATAATGAATCAAATCGGGAATCTCTTTATTATGAAGGACGATATTGACGGTTACATAAATACGTTTCCCACGTTCATGAGCAAACGTAACACCTTCTTTAATTTCTTCTAGCGTAAAATTATTGGCATTGGCACGTAGTCCAAATAAAGATCCACCTAAATAAACCGCATCCGCACCATATAAAATAGCCCATTTTAAACGTTCTAAATCTCCTGCTGGAGCTAATAATTCTGGTTTTTTCATACTATTTCACCTTATATACCGTTTCTTTATATAAGAATCCTTTATCGGTATTCCCTTCTAAGAGTTCGTCGATTGCTTTTTCATATTCTCCCTTATTTTCGTCATCTGCTTCGACATAATTTTTCATAATGGTAGAAATCCACTCCTTTTTGATTCCATCAAAATTCAAATAGAAATAATCGATCCCATGTTTTTTTAGTACGAGACTTTCACTAAGTCCATTCAGATAATAAGAAGAAAAAACAACGGTTCCTTGTTTATTATCCATAATAGGATATCGTTTTCCTTCCTTTTCAATTTGAAAGTTTTTTGTATTGGTGTTTATATGGAAATAGTGTAAATAGTTTTCTACAAGATGTCGCTTGGATACGAACATCGGAAGGCGTCCAAAAATGGGAACCATTACTTTTACTTCGGTATTTTCTTTGATTTCGATGATCTCATCCATCGTAATTTCACCTGATAAATAAGCATAGTCGGCACCAAATTGATGCCAATAATTGCAAGTCATATAGTTGGTCGTCAAATGTTCTTGAGCCCATACCAATGGAGTTTTTAGTTGATTCTCCATCTTGATCGTTACAAGTGCAATATCATAGTAGAGAATTCCCGTAATATCCAATGAATCTAAAGTTTTCATCGTATCTTCTAAATACTTTAAATCTTCTTCATGCATGTTCTTATTTAAAGCAACAAACACTTCTTTTTGTTCTTCTTTCAGCTTTTGAATCATCTCAACTACTTCTTCTATTTCATAAACGCCACTGAAATTAACCGTCAAATCTTTAATTCCAATGATAAATCCATCCGCATAAGATTTCGTTTCTTTTAAGTAATTATAAGTGGTTATATATTTGGTCATCTTCTCACTTCCTCGCCTTATTATAGCAAAAAAAAAGGAAAATAGCTACCTAGTTTCCTTTCAAAACACTTTCTTCTATTCTGCTAAACTTTTAGTAATAGTCATGACAACCCAATCGTAAGTCTCCTCATCATAGTCAACATCGAAAGAAGTTGGTAACGTTTCATTGATTTCAATTTCATAACCATCTAAAACTGCACTTCCTGTCGCTAGATCAGGATATTGTGTTTCAAAATTAGTTGCTTCTACTTCATCAAATAAAACACTGATTGTATTAATCATACTTTGATATGCTAAATCAGATAACGTTCCTTCTTGAACAACTAAAATAACAGGGTCACCATCCACCATCGTCTTATGATAGTAAAGATTTCCTCTTTGATAGTTAATAGAACCATTTCCTACTAAATAATCTCTATCTGCTTCCAATTCTTCTTTCGTAACAGCACGACTTAAATCACGAACCGTTAATTTTACACGCATATCTACTTGCATATAGATACTTCCATCATC
This sequence comes from uncultured Bacilli bacterium, assembly GCA_944332005.1. Taxonomy (GTDB): domain Bacteria; phylum Bacillota_I; class Bacilli_A; order RF39; family UBA660; genus CALVRE01. The sequence goes on along the minus strand of CALVJD010000032.1, from coordinate 4,078 downwards.
TAGCGTTGTAAAAGAAATTCCATCATTCGTTAATGTCAAAGTATTTTCAGTATCACTTTCGACCATATTTTGTACATCTTCTCGATCATTTCCTAATAATTCTTGAAGAGCAACATAAATACCAATTCCAATACTTTCTCCCACTTCATCTTCTTGAGGAATGGTCAACGATAAAATATGGTTTGATAATTGTAGACGATATTCTACTGATTCCGTTCCAACAAGCGTTACAACAAGTTCATTGGTTGTTGTCGCAACATTGACACTTTCATAAGATTCTTTCAATGTTGCTACCAAATCCGAATTAGAAAAATGAGTGGCTAACTGCTCCAAACTAATTCCTGTTTCTTCTTGTTCTTCTTGATTATTTTGATCTGCTTTTCGATTGTTCTCTTTGATCCATAAATAACCAAATACACACCCAACTACCAAAATAATTGCGACTAAAATAGCTAAAATAACGACTGCTACATTCTTTTTCTTCTTTGGTTTATCTTCTGTTGGTTCTTCTTTCGTAGGTGGCACTTCTTTCGTTTCCTCTACAGGCTTGTTTTCTTCCACTACTGGTGTTTTCTCCGCTACTTCCGGCGTTTGTTCCACTGCTACTTTAGACTCATCACTTGTTGGTGTTACTTCAACATTCGCGTTTTCTCTCATAATTTCAGGAGCCGGTTCTTCTACTTTTACCATTGGTGATAAGCCCATTAAAAATGGCGTTACCACAGCTACATTTAAAGATGTTTTTTGACCACCAGTTACTTCGATCTCTTTATTTTCTAAATTTAATGTTGTCACCGCATAATTAGGGTCTGTCGCAGTCACTTTATTGTTTGCTAAAGCAATTAGGAATTGACGAAAAACTTCGATATCTTCGCTCTTGATTCCTTCCATCGTCATCTTTCCATTTTGTTCTTTCAGTTCACCAAAATAAAGTGTCAACATATCATTGTTTACTTCACCTAGACTGTAAAACAAATATTCTTTATTTAATGATAAAATTTTAAAGCTAAATACTTTGTCAAATTCTACCTTTTGTCCATTTGGATAATGTAATAATAAATGACTAATCATATAATTCCTCCTACTTTATTCTACTATTATTATAATGGTATTTTTTTAAAAATTCAAGATAAACAAAAAGATTACACAAAAAAGCATAATCTTTACAGTTTCTATCTATCTTTTCTTTTACTGACACCAACGCCATCTCCCACTTGATAGAATATAGTCTCAAACTCTTCATCATGTTCTAAAAACGATACATAGTCGTTGATTTTACGAACAAGGCTACGAAGATTCTTACTTTCAATTTTATCAGTAGTATGCGTAAGTCCATGAAAATTTAAATTATCAGAAATAATATACCCATGTTCATTCAAGTTTTCTTTAAACTTCTCAAAGAATTTTTGATATTGTGCTTTGGCAGCATCAATAAAGATCATATCATACTTTTTATTCAATACGACATCGAAAGCATCGGAATAGATGAGTTCAATACGATCATGAAGTTTAAAGGTATTGATATTTTGAATTGCTTCTTCATAACGTGCCTCATCTCGTTCGATCGTCGTCACTTGAATTTCAGGATCGACAAGAGCCATTTTAATAGCAGAATACCCGATCGCTGTTCCAATTTCTAATATCGTTTTAATATCATGTTCTTTAATATAGTTTGTCAGAAAGTTAATTCCTTCTTCTTCCATAATCGGAACATGATTTTCTTTGGCATATGCTTCGATTTTCTTTAATTCTTCTTCCATTAAAAACACGTCAAATACTTTCTTACATTTTCTTCATGTTCTGCTAATGTTTTTGCAAAATAAGTCTTTTGACTAGTTACATCGCAAACATTTGCCATAAAGTAATAATAATCATTCGAATCTGGATAGATAGCAGCTTTGATACTTTCTTCACTTGGCATTCCACCAGGTCCAACTGGTAGGCCATAGTAATAATAGGTATTATATTTTGAATCCGTCTTCATGTCTTTAGTCGTATAGGTCAATTTCCATTCGCCGATCGCATATCCTAACGTCGCACAACTTTGTAACTTCATATCGATTGCGAGGCGATTATAGAAAACTCCAGCTACAATGGGACGATCTTCATCTAGGATCGCTTCATATTCCACAATACTTGCCATTGTGAGTAATTCATGAACGGAATAACGACTGGCTTCAATATCTTCTCGATATTTCGATAGTACAACATCCATCTGATCCAACATACGATATGCAACATACTGTGCACTTACTTCTTTATTCGTAAGTTCATAAGTAGAAGGAAATAAATATCCTTCTAAAGGATGACGAATATCTTTATTTTTTACTTCATCCGTTACAAACCAATATTTTTCAATCACTTGATTGACGAATTCGGCACTATCCCACACTTCCAATAACTCTTCTTTTGATAAATCGATAACATCGGCAACATATTCGGCTACTTGTTCGATATTTTTTCCTTCTGGAATACTGATCGTAACAGCATCAGGATTATAAGTATTACCACCTGATAATACCTTGAGAATTTTAGATACCCCCATATTTTTAGATAGTGGATATTTACCAGCTTCCAACGATTCAGGATTTGTCACTTTTACATAAATCTTATATGCAAGTGGAGAACGAATCAATCCGGCTTCCTTCAAAGAAGACGCTAACGTACTATAGGTACTTCCCTTCGCCACTTCGAATTCAATCACAGTATCATCTTTACTGACAGGACTTAATTGAAACATAAATAAAGCAATTACAACGATAATAAATAAGAGTATAGAACCAAGTGTAATGAGTCCTATCTTTGTACTTCTTTTCATACTACACACGAAAAACGAGCTATTCTTGCTCGTTATTAGCTTGTTCTTGAACTGTTTGTTGTAATTGTTCTAAAATTGTTTCGATGATCTTCCACTCTTTATCTGTTTCAATTGGAATTAATTTTTGTTTATCTAACTCAGGATTATAAATAGCAGCATATACTTTTGTATTTCCCTCTTCATCTAAGGTATTATCCGTATATACCATATAATTTTTTTTCGTTTCATCTGATTCAAACGTAAATAATACTTCACATTCTACTTCTTGTCCCTCATCATTAAAGATTTTAAATGTCATTTTTTCATCTTTCATATTCATATTTTCTTCCCTTTCTCTTTATCTAAATAAGTTTGTAGAATAATACTTGCAGCTAATGCATCGACTTTTTCTTTTCTTTTTTTTCGCGACAAATCAGCTTCTAACATATAATGATGTGCCGATACAGTCGAAAGTCTTTCATCTTGCAATATTACATCCTTACCTAAATATTCTTCTAATCTTTTTTGAAAAGCAATCGTTGCTTCTCCACGTGGACCGATGGTATTATTCATATTCTTAGGAAATCCCATCACAATTTCATCCACTTCATAGAGTTCGATTAATTCTTTTATCTGAGGAAGTAAGCTCTCGTAATCTTCCTCATGAAAACGAATCGTCATAAGTGATGACGCAATCGTCTTCGATCGATCAGAAATTGCTACCCCAAGTGTTTTTGTACCTAAATCGAATCCAATCGCTCGCATTATTTATTCAAAAAACTAGTTACTAAAACTTCTAACAGTTTGGTACGATCAATCTTCATAATTTTGTTTCGAGCTTCTTTATGACTCGAAATATATCCTGGATCTCCACTCATCAAATAACCCACGATTTGATTGATAGGATTGTAGCCACGGTCTTCTAAAATAGTAACGACTTCTTTAATCGTTTCTTCAATAGACGCTCTCTCAAATTGGTCACTATTATAGATCTTTGTTTCTTCCATATAATCACCTCTATGAATACATCTTCATTGTAACATGCTTTCTTTCTTTTAGCAAGTTACAATTTCGTCATATACACGAAAAAGACACATTTAAAAGATAAGTGATATCGTCTATTAAAAAAAGATTACCAACAATATTAGTAATCTTTCTATTATTTACCACTAAGAAGCGATCGTAACCGTTCCTGTTCTGCGTGCGTCACTTAATCTTGCTTCAATGAAAGCTTTAGCATTACTATCTTTTGCAGTAATCGCAATACCATCTTTTACCAAA
>CALVJD010000031.1 GCA_944332005.1 uncultured Bacilli bacterium | reverse complement strand
TGTTATTATCGTGTATTTTATAGGCAAATTGGTATAATAAATATAGATAGCAGGAGTGAAAAAATATGAAAGAACAAGGATTTACTTTAATTGAATTATTAGCTGTGATAGTGATATTAGCAGTGATAGCCTTAATTGCAACACCACTTATTATGAATGTGATAGAAGATGCTAAAGATGGAGCTTTGAAAAATTCAGTTAGAAATATTATTCATATTGCCGAATCAGAGTATGTGCTACAAGCCATGAATAATCCGAATCCAACGATTGATTTTAACACCTTAGAATATAAAGGTGAAAGAATGGATGCTATCGCTGGTAAATTCGATGAAAATGGGAAAGTCGCACTAGCTGCCTATAAAGGAAATAAATGTGTTTATCAAAGATTTGGGGATAAAGATGTTATTTTAGAAAAAAAATTGACGGAAATTGAATGCCTTTCTAAAGTAGATACGACGCTTTTACATGCACGATATACACATTATGATAACAGTTTAGGATATACGGAATGTGAGACGGTACAATGTGCTTTAGATGAACTTTATATCGAAGTTGGTTTTAAAGCAAATTCCTAGTTATACAGATTTGAATATTCAAAAACAAGAATGTATAGAAGATATGTTCTTGTTTTTTTGATGAATAGAAAGAGACAACAGAGTTATTGGTTGATAACTATTTTGATTTTGATTTGTGTCAAAAATGTTAAGTTTTGTCTTTCTATAAATGATTTTGCTTTCAATCTTGACACCAAGATAGTCAAATTGTATAATGAAATTATAAAGATAGAAAAGGAGATAAGATATGAAAAAAATTGGAATTATGATACTTGTTATATTATCTACGGTTTTAGGTATGCATAGTGTCAATGCAGAACCTGCTTGGACGAATATGGCAAATGCTACTTATCAATTCGTTCATGATGGAAGTGAAGGTGTTGTTCCATATTTTGATTTGGCTATTTTAGGAGCATTTGATCAAAGTCATACATATGAAGTTTATTTTGCTCATTCTATGGAAGATGCACCAGAATTAGCAAGTAGTGATTTTAAAAAGGCAACTGCAACTTCTAGTTCTTTAAAAGTAAGTTCTTATAATATTGACCGTGCTTTATTTGAAGAAGCAGGAGAAATTTATGTATGGGTAAGAGAGACAATCGAAAGTGAACAGAAAATGATTGCTTCTGCTGTCAAAGTCGCAAGACCAGAAATCATGTTAAGCAAACGAATTCAGACAAATTTTCTTTTTGAACAAACAGTATTAAATGTTTTATATCCTAGTAGTAATAATTATGCTGGCCGTTCTGTAAGTTATAAGATTGGTCGTGTTACGGATTTAAGCATTGTAAGAGCTATGAATACAACCGATGAAACAGCTCTTAAAAATGCGTTAAATCGTTTACTTGCTTACGCAAAAGCTGATGAAGGAATGTATCAGGGAACTTTGACGACAGGAACATCAGAATCAATTACCAAGAACATGCCTGATTTAAAAGATGGTGAATATTATTATGCCTACTTAGTAGTCGATACGGAAGATGGTAAATATTATGCGATTGAAGATGTCAATCTATATCAAGGACTTAATTGTGAAATGAATCCTAGTTTAAATAATTATACATTTCCTGAATTTACATGGCCAGATAATTATAGTTGTGAAATAATCGATGGCATATATTATGACCATGATGGTAATGTAGTGGATGAGGAAACATATAATCGTGAATGTAATCCAGTCGAAGAAAAACATGTATGTGAAATCGTCGATGGAAAATATTACGGAAAAGATGGTGTAGAAGTATCGGAAGATGTTTATCATACAGAATGTGGTGAAGTAACTCTGCCTATCTGTGAAATAATCGATGGAAAATACTATGGAAAAGATGGCATTGAAATCGATAAAGAAACATATGATAAAGAGTGTGGAACTGATGATCCAGTAGAAAATCCAGATACCGGAATTTATATTGGCTATGGAATTGCTGCCATTGGCATTTTAATTGGCGTTGGGGCTTACTTATATTTTAGAAAAGAAGGAAAATTCCCACAAGCTTAATATAAAAGACTTCCATTGATTTGGAAGTTTTTTTCTAGAAAGGGGTATTATGAAAAAAATATTAATTTACTTGCAAACTGATACTCTGGTTTTTTCCAATTGTCAAGATAAAATCGATGAAAAAAATTTGAATAATACGAATGTTATCGATACAGAAAGACTTGTTTTTAGCGAAGATTATATCTTGGCAAACTTAGATTTAGTTGGGTCTTTTCTCAAATTAGTTGTCATCAAAAACCATGTTAGTCAAGCTCTCATTAAAAAGATGAATGTCGTGGTTATGAGTCTTACTTTATTAAAAGAAGTGAATGTAATTACATGTATTAAGATCGAAGAAAATGAAAAACTAACTTATGAAATGATCGAACTATTGATGGACAATCCTTATTTAGAAAAGATCAATTGTTATTATATGCCATCCTTTTTGTTTGAAAGACTTACACTTTACTATCATCGAACCGTTGAGTTACGCAGTGAAAATTTTTTCATCAGTGAATTTATGGAACAAAATCATTTAGTGACGTATTCTGATATTTTTTATAAGAAAAAATTAACGATTTGTTGTCCGTTTCAAACCGATGATTATGAAGAAT
>CALVJD010000030.1 GCA_944332005.1 uncultured Bacilli bacterium | reverse complement strand
AAAATGATAGAATGAAAACATAAAGAAATAATAAAATAGTGTGCAAGAAGCAGTCGAGGGGAAGACGCTTTTTTATAGGGAACAAAACCCCCTGTAAAAAGTGTCCAAAAATATGATAACATCCCGTTTGCAATATGCACACGGGGGGGGGTATTATATACCCCTTTTTTTTGTTGGAAGGATGATAACGTGAGAGAAAAGACGAAACTAATTTTATTAATAGCACTAGTATTCTTATTAGGATCAAGTACTACCTATGCAGTACAAACCTTGTATGAAGCCAAGGAAGTAGGATATGATAACACTAGTAGTGGGACTAGTAATAGCGATGTCCAAGGGGCATTAGATGAACTTTATCAACTATCAGAATCTCATTGCCCAGATGGATATATATGTACAAAACTAACAGGAGTAGAATTATTATTATCCAAAGCAAACGATGCTGGCATTACGAATTACGAAGAGGGAAATAAAGGAGAGATGTATACCTTCACACACGAAGCAACGAAACAAACAGAAGCATTAACGGATTATCGCTATATCGGAAATCAACCAAATAACTATATTACCTTCAATAATGAGACATGGAGAATTATTGGAGTGATCGAAGGAAGGATTAAAATGATCAAAGATGAATCCATTGGGGATTTTGCTTGGGATAGTGCTTGGATAAACGATTGGACCACTTCATCTTTGCAACAGACATTAAATAATGGAACGGGAAGTTGGAAGTTAAATGAAACGGCATCAAATCAAGCCGATTCGGTTACTTGGTACTTAGGAGGAAGTTCCGCTTATAGCTTATCTGGGGAAGACTATTATGCTTTTGAAAGAGGGACTACGGTATATAGTGGAAGACCAACGAGTTGGAATGGGAAAGTAGGACTGATGTATCCAAGTGATTATATCTATACGTATGCCTATGGGGTCGATGATACCTGTTATAATAACGGAAGATTCTGTAACACCGGAACACCAAGTAGTGGGTGGTTATATAATAGTGCTATGCAATGGACATTATCCCCTGTTTCCAAAGATCCGGATATTGTGTTCGATGCCTCCAGCCTGGGGCTTATGCAAGATCACTACGTCGCGTACGAGCTTGGGGTTCGCCCCGTTGTCCATCTGAGATCGGATATCTCGCTTTCAGGCTCAGGAACGGTGAGTGATCCGTACGTCATAGCTGCTGATTAACGGACAGTTTTGAGATAAGCTTTGAAAAATAAAGGCTAAAAAGGGGTAAATGTTCGTCCAGTAGAGAACGTTTACCCCTTTTTGTCATATAAAAAAACACAATATGAAAATTAGAACACGATAAAAAGATCAAACATTTTTGATTTTTTTTTAAATATTTGATTAAAAAAACATTGGATATTCTATAGCATGACAAATAGGATTATGATCTTTTTCTTTTCTAGATAATCAATTGATATTTTCTTGTTTTTTATGTTTTAGCATGTTATAATTGGTCTTGAAATGAGGGATAGTATGAGTTTAACGGCAGGAATTGTAGGACTTCCTAATGTTGGGAAATCAACATTATTTAATGCTATTACAAAGAAAAATATTTTAGCTGCTAATTATCCATTTGCGACGATTGATCCAAATGTTGGTGTTGTGACAGTGCCTGATAAAAGATTGGAATTTTTAGAAAATTTATATGTACCTGAACGTATGATTCCTACCACTTTTGAATTTACTGATATTGCTGGTCTTGTAAAAGGGGCTTCGGCTGGTGAAGGTCTCGGAAATAAGTTTTTAAGTCATATTCGAGAAGTGGATGCGATTGTCGAAGTGGTACGTTGTTTTGAAGATGAAAATATTATTCACGTAGAAGGAACTGTCGATCCAATTCGCGATATTGAAATTATCAATGTAGAATTGATGCTTGCCGATTTGGAAGTGATCGATAATCGACTTAATCGTATTGGTAAGAAAGCAGTTATGTCAAAAGATAAAGAGACATTAGCCGAAGTAAATGTTCTTACAAAAATAAAAGAAGCTTTGGAACAGAATATTCCAGCTCGTCGATTGGAATTGGATGAAGAAGAATATAAAATATTGAAGCCATTCAATCTCCTTACTTTAAAACCGATTATTTATATGGCAAATATCAATGAAGATGAGCTTTTAGAAAAAGATAATGCTTATATTGAAGCGGTGAGAAAATATGCTTCTTTTGAACATGCTTTAGTCATTACGGTATGCGCTAAAATAGAGTCGGAATTAGTGGAGTTAAATGATGAGGATAAGGCTTTATTTTTACAAGATTTGGGAATCGAAGAAAGTGGTCTTGATCAATTGATTAAAGCAACCTATGATTTACTGGGGCTTGCAACTTATTTCACGGTTGGAAGTGATGAGGTAAAAGCATGGACGTTTCGTAAAGGAATGAAAGCTCCTGCTTGTGCGGGTATCATTCATACAGATTTCGAGCGAGGCTTTATTCGTGCAGAAGTAATGAGTTTTGATGATTTAAAAGCATGTGGAAATGAACAAAAGGTTCGTGAGGCTGGTAAGATGCGACTAGAGGGAAAAGAGTATGTCATGCAAGATGGGGATATCTGTCATTTTCGATTTAATGTTTAGTTTAGTGTGCATATTTTCTTTACAAATAAAATATTCTTTGTTATAATCTAAAGCGAGTATTAATTTACTCCTTGCTTCAGATGAAGCCAAAAGACCAAAAGGAGGTGTGGAATAATGAAAAACTATGAAATTATGTTTATCGTTAGACCAACATTAGGAGAAGAGGAAGTAAAAGCAGTTGTAAAAAGCTTTGAAGATATCTTAACTAATAATGGTGCGAAAATAACTGATTCGAAAGAAATGGGACAAAGAGAATTAGCTTATGAAATCAAAAAATTCAAAAGTGGATACTATTTTGTTTATGAATTAGAAGCAAATGATGATAAAGCAATCAAAGAATTTGATCGTTTAGCTTTAATTAGTAATGATATTATCCGTCATTTAATCACTAAAATTGAAAAGTAAGAAATGAGGTAATACGATGAATCGAGTATGTTTAGTAGGAAGACTAACAGCAAAGCCAGAGTTGCGTTATACGAATAGTAATGTACCAATGTCAAGATTTTCCATTGCTGTTAATCGTACTTTTACAAATGCTCAAGGACAAAGAGAAGCTGACTTTATCAGTATTCTTGTTTGGAGAAAACAAGCAGAGAATGTATGTAACTTTCTTGATAAAGGTAGTTTAGTATCTGTTGAAGGAAGAATTCAAACGGGAAGTTATGATGCCCAAGATGGGACAAAGAGATATACGTTTGAAGTTGTAGCGGATTCTGTGCAATTTTTAGAATCTAAGAGTCAAAGTCAAAATAGGGTACAAAATAATTATAATCAAGGACATAATTCGATGAATAATAATCCTAGTCCATATGATTATCAAGATACCCCATCAAATAATGTAAATGTAGCAGATGATCCGTTTGCAGACTTTGGAGATAGTGTATCTATCGATGATAATTTCCTAGACTAATAAGGAGGAATAGCGATGGCTGAATTTTATAGAAAAAAGAAAAAAATATGTCAAATGTGTGCTGGTAAAAGCGTTGATTATAAAGATGTAGATATCATCAAGAAATATATTAGTGGTGATAAAGGAAAAATTTTACCTAGAAGAATCACAGGTGCTTGTTCAAAACATCAAAGACATATTGCTAATGAAGTGAAAAAAGCTCGTTTTATGGCTTTAATTCCATTTGTGAAGTAAGGATACAGAAATGTATTCTTTTTTTATTGTTTCAAATAGAGGATTGAAAAAGAAAGTCAAAAATGATAGAATGAAAGAGAAAATAGTCAGTAGTTATGTATTGTTTGAATGGTAGGAGGAAAACTAATATGATAAGGTTTAAAAAAAGGGAAGATAGGCATTGGTTACCATTAGGATTTACGTTAGTTGAATTATTGGCGGTCATTGTAATTTTAGGAATTTTGGCAATGATTGCTGTACCAACAATAGATCGAACACTTAAGGATTTTAGAGAATCTTCTTATGATGACCAAATTCAAAGTATCGAATTATCTGCAAAAAGTTGGGGCGTAGATCATCCCTTTGAATTACCACAAAATGAAGATGATGTTATAACAGTGACTTTAGGAACGTTAAAAAATGGAGGATATGTTGATCGTCGTATTAAGAATCCTTTAACGAATCGTTATTTCCCAAATGATATGTTAATTGAGGTTCGCAAAGTAGGAAATCATCACGAATATACCGTGATAGAAGGTAGTGGTTCATTAGAAGGTGAATATGAAATTGATTCTCCAATTTTAGTGTTAAATGGGGCTTCTACTATTTATGTGGAAATTAATACTCCGTTTGAAGAACCTGGCTATTCTGCAAAAACAGCAGAATTAACTGATATCCCAATAGATCGTATAACGCGTACGATTACAAAGGATGGCGCAACAGTAACGGAAATTGATACATCAACTAAAGGAACCTATATTATTCGTTATTCGGTGACAGATTTAGGATATACGACTAATATTGATCGAACGGTTATTATTCGAGATACGATACCACCAATTATTGTGGTAGATGGGCATACTAGCAATTATACGGTTACATTACCAGTAATTGCTACTGGTTATAGTGGCTGGCTTACGGAAGAGCAATTAAATGCAGCTGGATATCAGATTGACGATGCGACCGTAGAATCGAGAACAGAATATGGATATCAAGATGTTGCTAGTTGGTCAAGTAGTTATAATACAACTGCTCCTAGTGATGGATACTATAAATCAAAAACACAATATGCAGCAAAAACAAAAGAAAGAAAGAGATATTATTATTCTACGGGAGATGCAGGTGAATTTTGGAGGGCACCAGGCATTGACGAAGGAGCTCAGGCAGAAATAAAATGTAAGAGCTATTGCAATGGAGGATATAACCGAGCAGTGTTATCAACCATACATGGAGAAATGAGATCGGTTGTATGTGACCGATGTACGAGGTATGTGGATGAATGTACCAGTAATTATGGAGAGTGGAGCGATACTAAAAATGATCAAGGATGTGGTGTTCAAACACGAACTGTCTATGCAGCTCCTGCTAGTTGGGGGGATGCAACTGGATGGAGATCAAGTGAAGCATATGCAAAGACGACTTCTCGTAAACCAGTTACTCGCACAACCTATCGTTATTTAATTTCCGATTCGTTAGCGTTACCAGATGGCAGTGCTACTGACAATAGTTTAGAAACGATAACAGTTACCAAAACAGGTAATGTTGTTCCAACTGTTGCTGGTACTTATCAAGTTACTTATGTTGCGACTGATTCATCTGGTAATGAGTCTAAATTGGTTGTCACTTATGTTTTTACAGAAGCAAGCTATAGTAAATGGATGAGCGAGGCTGATTTAAATTCTCTTGGATATCAAATTAATGATCTTGGTGTGCAAGCAAAAGAACAGTATCGATCAAGAAATAAAGAGATGTCTACAACTGCTGTCGGAAACGTGAGTCATTCTTGTACGAATCGTGGAAGTTGTAGTAAGAGCACTTGTATTACAAGTAGTACTTTTGGGGCTCGTTATATCGATTCAGTCACAGGAAGCTGTACTTTTCGTAATACTTATGCAACTGCTCGTGATTCGGTTCGTTGTTATATTCAAGGAAATTCGACGACAAGTGGTTGGGTTACAATAACTGATAAAAGTGGTAGTCGTGGTACTTATGGGACGACAACGTTAAATCCAAGTGGGAAAAATACTGCTTACGCTAATCACCAATTTACACAATTACGTTTATGTTGGAGAATGAACGATCAAAATGAATTAAGTATGTCTGGAAATATCAACAATTGGTATACATATGGAGCATGGAGTAATTGGGTTGATTGTGATAAGTCTTGCCCTTCTACGAGTACTTCTTCTGAAGTAGAAGTACAAATGGTATATCGTTATCGTTTAGATTAAAAAAACAGGATTTCTCCTGTTTTTTATTCTTTTTCTATTAAAAAAGTTAGTAGAGTTTCACATGGTTGATTTTGAAAGACAATGCTGTAGATAAGATCGATGATAGGTAGATTAATTTTTTTATTTCCTAAAAGTTGATAGATTGATTTTAAGGTATAGAGGCCTTCGATGGTAGTATGTGTTTTATATTCTGCTATTTTTTTTGGATCTTCTTTTGATCCTAGCATATTTCCCAAGCGAAAATTACGGCTTTTTGTGCTAGTGCTAGTCAAAAGTAGATCCCCAAACCCCGCAAAAGATAAGATAGTTTTACCGTTTCCACCGAGTGCTTTAATTAAAGATTTGATGTCATGAAGTGATTCAGTAATAAACATAGCCTGAGTTGATTCACTTGCTCCCATTCCATTTAATATGCCTGCAGCAATAGCAATCACATTTTTAATAGATCCACATATTTCAGTTCCTATGATGTCGTCAGTAGTTCTCAGTTTTAATGTTTTATTTTGAAGCGTTTTCTTTAATATCTCTTCTGTTTTGGAAGATTTTGTCGCAAGTGTTAGACCGATTGGAAAGTGAGAAGCAATATCGATCGCAAATGATGGGCCTGAAATAACGGCAACTTGCTTGCTATGAATATATTTTTTTAAGACATCGGTTACAAAAAGACAGGTATCCTGTTCAATTCCTTTTGAAGCGATACATATGTGATGGCGTTCTTCGATATAAAAACGTAATTCACTACAAACGGTATCAACGAATCCTGCTGGCACGGCTATCACAATTAGATCGCTAAAATTAGCAAGTTCTTTTAAATTATTGGTAAATGTAATTTCTTTGGGTATTATTACATTTGGTAAAGCTTTTTTGTTTTGCCTTGCTTTTTCAAGTTCTTCTTTTTCTTCTTTAAATTTTGTCCACATTTTAATAGGACATTTGTTTTCGTAAAACATAAGAGAGAGTGCGAGCCCGTAAGCGCCTGTTCCAATAATTCCGATTTTCATGTATTCATCACCCTTTTCATTTTATAAAAGAAATATGGAATAGTCAACGATAAAGAAATATATTATATCTCCATTAATAGGATGTTTTATTTTTACTGTAAAAAGCAAATGAAAATTTTTTGTAAAATGTTCTAAAAAAGACTTGCTTTTCATAGAATTATTCGGTATAATTTATTTCGTGTGGCATGCATTGATGTGTGAGGTTGCCGATACGCCAGGTTAAGTTGTAAATAATTTAAAAATGGAGTTCGGGTTTTTACACGGAGCAAGTCTATACCAGATATAGGCGAAGGGAGGATACAATAATGTCAAAAACGAAGATTCGTATCAAATTAAAAGCATTCGAACACAAAAGTTTAGATAATGCTTGCGCAAGAATCGTCGAAACGGTGAAGAGAACTGGTGGAGAAGTTAGTGGACCAATTCCACTTCCTACGGAAATCGAAAAAGTTACGATTTTAAGAGCTGTTCACAAATACAAAGATTCTCGTGAACAATTTGAAAAAAGAACGCACAAAAGACTTATTGATATCAACAATCCAAGTAAGGAGACTATTGAAGCGTTAACGCGTTTAGATATTCCAAGTGGTGTTGATATTCAAATTAAATATTAATTAGGAGGAAAATTATGAAAAAAGGAATCTTAGGTCGCAAACTAGGAATGACTCAAGTATTTACAAAATCCGGAAAATTGATTCCTGTAACGGTTGTCGAAGTGGAACCAAATGTTGTTACACAAATCAAGACAATTGAAACAGATGGTTACAATGCCATTCAATTAGGGTTTGATACAAAGAGAGAAAAATTAGCGACAAAATCTTCAATTGGTCATGCTAAGAAGGCCAATACTGCACCTAAGCGCTTCTATAGAGAAATTAGAGACGCCGAGGTTAGCAACTATTCTTTAGGTCAAGAACTACGTGCTGATATTTTTGCAGCTGGAGAAGTTGTTGATGTTACCGGTACCTCTAAAGGTAAAGGTTTCCAAGGTGTTATTAAACGCCACAATCAAAGTAGAGGTCCTATGGGACATGGTTCTCACTATCATAGGGGCCCAGGATCAATGGGTACGATGAGACCAATGCGTGTTTTTAAAGGTAAGAAGTTACCAGGACATATGGGAGGAGATACTGTTACAATTCAAAATCTTGAAGTTGTAGCTGTAGATACTGAAAATAATGTCATCTTAATTAAAGGTAATGTGCCTGGTGCTAAAAATTCATTAGTTGTGATTCGTTCTGCTGTAAAACATCCAGATATGATTCATGAAGCAGAAGCGTTAAACGTTTATGAAACTTTAGAAACACCTGAAGAAACTACAGAGGAAATCGCTGCTGAAGAAGTTTCAGAAACAGAAGCAGTAAGCGAAGAAAACTAGTAGGGAGGCTTAATCATGAAAAAAATGAACGTTACTTTAAATAAAGAAGTGTTCGGAATTGAACCTAATGATGTTGTGTTATATGATGCAATTACGTTAGCAAGAAATGCCGAAAGACAAGGTACGCATAGTACAAAAACACGTAGTGAAGTAAGTGGTGGAGGAAGAAAACCATGGCGTCAAAAGGGTACAGGACGTGCTCGTCAAGGTAGCATTCGTGCTCCACATTGGTATCATGGTGGAATTGTGTTTGGTCCAACGACTGAAAAAAATTACACGAAGAAACAAAATCGCAAAGAAAGACGCTTAGCACTTAAGAGTGCATTAAGTTATAAAGCATTAGAAAATGAAATTATCGTAGTTGATAACTTCAAGTTAGAGACAAATAAGACGAAAGATGCTATCAAAGTATTGAACGATTTAGGGGCAACAAATAATGTATTGATCGTCGTAGATGAATTAGACGATAATATGATTTTAGCTACTCGCAATCTTGATTATGTCAATTTGTTAGAAGCAAATGAAATCAATACGTTAGATATTGTTGCTGCTGATGTTATGATCATTACAGAAAAGGCAGTTAAACAAATCGAGGAGGTGCTTAAATAATGGCAAATTATAGAGATATTATCAAAGCGCCAATTATTACAGAAAAGAGTGCTGACCTAGCACAAAATCAAAACACGATCACTTTTAGCGTTGATCCAAAAGCCAACAAAACAGAGATCAAACAAGCAATTGAAAAAGTTTTTAACGTCAAAGTTGAGAGTGTTCATACAATCAATGTAAAACCTAGAAAAAAACGCGTTGGTCGTTATGTAGGAAAGACTAACAAAGTTAAGAAAGCAATCGTGAAACTTGCTCCTGGCAGTTCCATCGATCTTAACTAAAAATCTAAAGGAGGATTATTATGGCAGTTAAATCATATAAACCAATGACTAATGGTCAACGTGGTAAGTCGACTTTAATCAATAGTGAAATTACGAAAACGACTCCTGAAAAATCATTAGTTGTAACGCTGAAAAAAAGTGGTGGTCGTAATAACCAAGGGAAAATTACTTTAAGACACCGTGGTGGTGGAGCAAAACGTAAATATCGTGTTATCGATTTTACAAGAAATAAAGATAATATCGTAGGAACGGTTGCTTCTATCGAATACGATCCAAATAGAACTTCAAACATCGCATTGATTCATTATGCTGATGGTGAAAAGAGATATATTATTGCTCCTAAGGGATTAAAAGTAGGAATGCAAATTGTCAGTGGTGAGGATGTCGATATAAAAGTTGGTAACTCTTTACCACTTGCTAAGATTCCAGAAGGAACGTTGGTTCACAATGTGGAATTGAAACCTGGCAAGGGTGGTCAAATGGCTCGCTCTGCTGGTTCTAGTGTTCAAATTTTAGGAACAGAAGGAAAATATGTACTACTCCGTTTAAATAGTGGAGAAGTTCGTAAAGTATTAGGAACTTGCCGTGCTACAATTGGTGAAGTAGGAAACGAAGATCACGAATTAGTAAGTATTGGTAAAGCCGGAAGAAAAAGACACATGGGTATCCGTCCAACGGTTCGTGGTTCTGTTATGAACCCTAACGATCACCCTCATGGTGGTGGTGAAGGTCGTGCACCTATCGGACGTAAAGGGCCTGTTACTCCTTGGGGTAAACCTGCTCTTGGATACAAAACGAGAGATACGAAAAAAGCTTCAGACAAGTTAATTGTTCGTCGCCGTAAAAAATAGAGAAAGGATGATTTTAAATGGCTAGAAGTTTAAAGAAATTACCTTTCGTAGATGAACATCTTATGAACAAGGTAAAAAAAGTAAATGAATCTGGTAAAAAAGAAGTAATTAAAACATGGTCTCGCCGTTCAACAATTTATCCTGAATTTATTGGACTTACATTTGCTGTTCACAACGGGAAAGAATTTATTCCAGTCTATGTAACAGAAGATATGGTAGGACATAAATTAGGTGAATTTGCCCTAACTCGTAAATTTGGCGGACATGGTTCTGAAAAGAATTAAATTTCCTAGAGAAGGAGGATTAGAATGGAAGCAAAAGCGATTGCAAAAGGTGTTAGAATCGCGCCTCGTAAAGCACGTTTGACGGTTGATTTAATCCGTGGAAAGAGTGTAATTGAAGCTGATAACATTTTAAAGAATATCAATAAAGAAGGAGCTAGATTAGCTCACAAAGTTCTTGTAAGTGCCGTAGCAAATGCTGAAAATAACTTAGGATTAGATAAAGACAAGTTATATGTAAAAGAAGCATATGTAAATGAAGGCCAAACAATGAAAAGAATGAGATTTGGATCTCGTGGACATGTTGATCCAATCAAAAAAAGAACAAGTCATATAACGATCGTAGTTAGTGAAAAAAATTAAACGAAGGAGGTAAACTGATGGGTCAAAAAGTTAGTCCGGTCGGACTTAGAATAGGAATTAATAAAACTTGGGAATCAAAATGGTATGCTGGAAATAAAGATTTCGCTAAGTTTTTAAATAATGATGTTCAAATTCGTAAATATTTAACTAAAAGATTAAAAGACGCAGCAGTTTCAAGTATTCTTATTGAAAGAACCGCTAAAAAGACCGATGTTATTATCAATACGGCAAAACCTGGTGTTGTAATTGGTCATGGTGGAGATGAAATTGAAAAAATCAAGAAAGAATTATCTAAATTAGTAGATGAAAATATTCAAATTTCGATTATGGAAGTGAAAAATCCTGATTTAGATGCAGCGTTAGTTGCTGAAAATATCGCACGTCAAATTGAAAATCGTGTTTCATTCCGTATTGCACAAAAAAGAGCAATTCGAAATACGATGAAAGCAGGAGCAAAAGGAATTAAAACTTCTGTATCTGGTCGTTTGGGTGGAGCTGATATGGCAAGAACCGAAGGTTATACAGAAGGTATGATTCCACTTCATACTTTAAGAGCAAATATTGATTATGCTCACAAAGAAGCTGATACTACATATGGTAAGATCGGTGTCAAAGTATGGATTTATAAAGGAGAAATCCTTCCTGAAAAGAAAAACAAGGGAGGTAGAGAAAATGGCAGTCATTCCAAAAAGAACTAAATATCGTAGACCTCACCGTCTTTCTTATGAAGGAAAAAGTAGAGGTAATACCGAATTACACTTCGGTGAATATGGTTTAATGGCAATGGAAGGTGCTTGGGTTACACAACAACAAATCGAAGCAGCTCGTGTTGCAATGACTCGTTTCATGAAACGTGGTGGAAAAGTATGGATTAATATTTTCCCTCATCTATCATTGACGAGAATTCCTCTTGAAACTCGTATGGGTAAAGGTAAAGGGGAGCCGGAATTATGGGTAGCAGTTGTAAAAGAAGGGAAAATTATGTTTGAAATTGGTGGTGTTGATGAAGCGACAGCTCGCGAAGCATTACGTTTAGCAAGTCATAAATTACCAATCAAATGTAAATTTGTAAAGAAAGAAAGTGGTGGATCTAATGACTAATGAAGAAATTAGAAAATTAACAAACGAAGAAATCACCAAAAAAATTGAAGAATATAAGGAAGAATTATTTAACTTACGTTTTAGCCAAGCTACTGGTAGTCTTGAAAAACCTTCAAGAATCAGAGAACTTAGAAAATTAGTTGCTCGTATGAAGACAATTTTACGCGAACGTGAACTAAATAACGACTAAGAGGAGGATTTAAGATGGAAAAGAGAAAACAAGAATTAGTTGGTAAAGTGGTAAGTGATAAAAACGATAAGACGATTACTGTTTTAGTTGAAACTTACAAAAAAGATCCATTATATGGAAAACGTGTTAAATATTCTAAAAAATATACTGCCCATGATGAAAAGAATGAAGCGAAAGTGGGAGACACGGTTAGAATTGTTGAAACGAGACCATTATCAAAGTCTAAACATTTTCGTTTAGTGGAAATTGTTGAAAAAGCAATTATTTTATAATTGATACTCGAGAAGGAGGATATATATGTTACAACCACAATCTATATTGAAAGTTGCTGACAACTCAGGTGCCAAAGAACTTATGGTAATTCGTGTACTTGGTGGAAGTAAAGTAAAATACGGTAACATCGGAGATGTTGTTGTTGGTACTGTAAAAAAAGCAATTCCTAACGGTACAGTAAAAAAGAGTAAAGTTGTAAAAGCTGTTATTGTTAGATCGAAACAAGGGTTAAGACGCGAAGATGGATCTTATATCAAATTTGATGATAATGCATGCGTTATCATCAAGGATGATAACAGTCCAGTAGGTACTCGTGTGTTTGGACCAGTAGCACGTGAATTACGTGAAAAATATATGAAAATTATATCACTTGCGAAAGAAGTGTTATAGTTTCCTATAAGGAGGAAAAACATGAACTTTAAAACTGGAGATAAAGTAGTTGTTATTGCTGGTGCATATCGTGGAAAAGAAGGAACCATTACAAAGGTGCTAAGAAATGAAAATAAAGTTGTCGTAGAAGGTGTTAATATGGTAAAGAAACATATGAAACCAAATGGACAATCTGCTGGAAGTATCGTGGAAATGGAAGCTCCTATTCACGCTTCTAATGTTATGATCTTAGATCCAAAAGAAAAGAAGAGAACCAGAATAGGACATACTGTTGATAAAAAAGGTAACAAGGTTAGAACGACGAAAAAATCGAATTCAAACCTTGACTAATTGGAAGGAGGGTAACTATGAACCGCCTAAAAGCAAAATACAAAGATGAAATCGTACCAAGTTTACAGGAAAAATATAATTATACAAGTGTGATGGAAGTTCCTAAATTAGAAAAAATAGTCATCAACATGGGAGTCGGTGATGCAGCTCAAAATAGTAAAATGTTAGATGCTGCTATGACGGATCTTGAACTTATTTCAGGACAAAAACCAGTTATGACCAAAGCTAAGAAAGCCATTGCAGGATTTAAAATTCGTGCTGGGCAACCAATTGGTTGTAAAGTAACGCTACGTGGAAAAAATATGTATAACTTTTTAGATAAGTTAATTAGTATTACATTACCACGTGTAAGAGACTTCCGTGGAATTTCAAATCGTTCTTTTGATGGAAGAGGAAATTATACATTAGGATTAACTGAACAATTAATTTTTTCTGAAATTGAATTCGATAATGTAGTTAAAGTACGTGGTATGGATATTGTTTTTGTTACGACAGCAAAAACAAACGAAGAAGCGTATGATCTCTTAAAAGGCTTTGGTATGCCATTTAAGAAGTAACCTTAAAATAAGGAGGATATTATGGCTAAAACAAGTATGAAAGTGAAAGCTAGTCGCCCACAGAAGTACAAAGTACGTGAATATACACGTTGCCAAAGATGTGGACGTCCACATGCTGTACTTCAAAAATATGGAATTTGCCGTATTTGTTTCAGAGAACTAGCATATAAAGGACAAATACCAGGATTTAAAAAATCTAGCTGGTAACCAGAAGGGAGGATAAGAATATGGGATTTGCTAATGACCCAATCGCTGATATGCTTACGAGAATTCGCAATGCAAATCAAATGCGATATAAAGAAGTTGAAGTACCCGCTTCAAAAATTAAAGTTGAAATTGCTAGAATCTTAAAAGAAGAAGGATTTATTAGTGATTATAAAATTAAGAAAAATGATGTACAAAACATCATCACATTAAGTTTAAAATATGGAGAAAAGAAAGAACGTGTTATCACAGGATTAAAGAGAATTTCAAAACCAGGATTACGCGTTTATGCAAAAGCTGATGAGGTTCCAAGAGTATTAAATGGTCTAGGAATTGCTATTGTATCAACATCAAAAGGTGTTATGAGCGATAAGCAAGCTAGAGAAAATAATCTTGGTGGAGAAGTGTTAGCTTATATTTGGTAGAAAGATTAGGAGGATTAATATGAGTCGTATTGGAAATAGAATTTTAACGATTCCTGAGAATGTTACAGTTACGGTCGATGGCAACAAAGTGACAGTCAAAGGTCCTAAGGGTGAACTTTCTACTGAAGTAAATAAAAATATTACGGTAGAAGTTTCAGGTCAAGAGTTAAAATTAACTCGTAAAAACGATAATTTTAAGAATTTCCACGGAACTGCGAACGCTAATATCAAAAATATGATCGTTGGTGTTACAGAAGGTTTCGAAAAGAAACTAGAATCGTTAGGTGTAGGATATCGTTTCCAATTAAAAGGAAAAGATTTAGTAGTAACAGCTGGTTACTCACATCCAGTTAATGTGGTTGTTCCAGAAGGAATTACATTAGAGTCACCTAGTAATACGGAATTAGTTATTAAAGGTATCGATAAATGTCTAGTTGGAGAATTCGCTGCGAATGTTCGTAAGATCAGACAGCCGGAACCATACAAAGGTAAAGGAATTCGTTACTCTGATGAAATTGTTCGTCGTAAAGAAGGAAAGAAAGCAGCATAACATTAAAATAAGTAAAGGAGCTCGAATTTATGATTAAGAAAGAATCAAGAAATGAAAAACGTGTAGCTCGTCATGCTCGTGTGACTGCTAAAGTCCAAGGTACTAAAGAAGTGCCAAGATTAAACGTTTTTCGTTCAAATCAAAATATCTTTGCTCAAATCATCGATGATGAAAAAGGTACTACTTTAGTTAGTGCATCATCTATTGATAAAGAATTAAAATTATCAAATGGTGGAAATGTAGAAGCTGCTGCTAAAGTTGGCGAATTACTTGCAAAAAGAGCAAAAAAAGCAAAGATCACAAAAGTAGCATTTGATAGAGGTGGATACCTTTATCATGGACGTGTAAAAGCATTAGCTGATGCTGCACGTGAAAATGGATTAGAATTCTAAGGAGGGTATTATGGAAAATAGAAGAAGAGAACCACGCCCAAAACAATTTGAAGAAGAAATTATCAATATTGGAAGAGTTACAAAAGTAACCAAAGGTGGTCGTCATTTCCGTTTTTCTGCAACAGTTGCCGTAGGAGATAGAAAAGGGCAAGTAGGAATTGGAACTGGTAAGGCAAACGAAGTACCAGATGCAATTAAGAAAGCTGTTCAAGCTGCTACGAAGAATATTACGAGAGTATCACTTGTTGATAATCGTACAATTCCTCATGAAGCAATTGGTGTTAGAGGAGCAAGTAAAGTAATGTTAAAACCTGCTCTTGCTGGTACGGGAGTAAAAGCTGGTGGACCAGTTCGTGCTGTACTAGAATTAGCTGGTGTAAAGGATATCTTGTCAAAATCACTCGGATCAAGTACGAAAATTAATATGGCATATGCAACATTAGAAGCATTAAAATCACAAAGAACAGTAGAAGAAGTTGCAAAACTTCGTGGTAAGAAAGTCGAGGAAATATTGTAGATGAAATTACATACGATGAGTAGACCAGAGGGCGCTATTCAAACTCGTAAAAGAGTTGGTCGTGGTGCTGGAAGTGGTCTTGGAAAAACAAGTGGAAAAGGTCACAAAGGACAAAATGCTAGAAGTGGTGGAGGAGTAAGACCAGGATTTGAAGGTGGACAATTACCTTTATTCCGTCGTTTGCCAAAACGTGGTTTTTCAAATGCACCATTTAAAAAAGAATATGCTGTTATTAATTTAAGTGATTTGAACAAGTTTGAAAACGATGCTGTTGTTACTCCGGAATTATTAAAAGAAATGGGAGTAGTAAAAAACAGTTTAAGTGGAATTAAAGTATTAGGAAATGGTACTTTAGAGAAAAAATTAGTAGTGAGAGCACATAAGTTCTCTAACAAAGCTAAAGAAGAAATAGAAAAATTAGGTGGAAAAGCAGAGGTGATCTAAAATGTTTGCCAATATAAAGCAAATATTTAAGCCTAAGAATAGAGATCTTTTAAAGAGAGTTTTATTTACTTTAGGAGCTTTATTCATATTTAAATTAGGAACAACAATTATTGTTCCTGGTATCGATCAGAATGCTTTGGGAACCAATAATTTAGGATTTCTTGAATTAATTAATGCGATGGGTGGAGGTGCCATGGAGAGATTTTCTATTTTCTCTTTGGGCGTTATGCCTTATATTACAGCATCCATCATTATTCAATTATTACAAATGGATATTATTCCTTATTTAGCTGATTTGGCTAAACAAGGTCATACTGGTAGACAAAAGATTAATGCTATCACTAGAGTATTTGGAATCATTCTTGCCTTTATTCAAGGCTATATGTTTTCATTTGCCTTTATTCAAGGTGGTACAGTATTAGAGTATATGCAATTTGCTACGGTTCTTACTGCTGGAACAGCGTTCACTTTATGGTTAGGTGATCAAATTACAGCGAAAGGAATTGGAAATGGTATATCTTTAATTATCATGGCTGGTATTATTGCTAGTATGCCATCGATGTTTGTTAGTGCTTGGCAAGGTTTTGTTGGTACTGGTATGAACTGGGTTGGAATTTTACAATTTGTATTATTTGTCATTGTATATTTTGCAATCGTGTTAGGAGTCGTTTACGAACAACTCGCAGAGCGTCGTATCCCTATTCAATATGCAAATAAATCAGCTGGAGTTATGTCTGGCGCACAAAACTATATTCCATTCAAGTTGAATTCAGCAGGAGTGGTTCCCGTTATTTTTGCATCATCATTGATTTCTATTCCTGGATTGATTGCACAAGTAACGAAGAATAGTGGATTTATCTCATTTGTTAACAAATGGATTAATTATACGACACCCACGGGATTTATCATATATATCGTATTGATTTTTGCATTTACTTATTTCTATACGTTCTTTACGATTAAGCCAAAAGAAATGGCCGAAAATCTTCAAAAGAGCGGTGGATATATTCCAGGTGTTCGTCCTGGAGAAGATACGAGTCAGTATGTATCCAAGGTGGTATCACATCTTACGATTGTAGGTGCATCATTATTAGTATTTATTGCTGGACTTCCAATTGTATTTAGCTTATTCTCAAAATTACCTTCTAGTGTTACGATTGGGGGAACCGGACTTTTGATCGTTGTTGGAGTTGCACTTGAAACTTATAAACAACTAGAGAGTCAACTTGTAACGAGAAGTTATAGTAGAGGAAGAAGAAGATATTAATGAAAAGTATTATTTTTATTGCCCCACCAGCAGCAGGAAAGGGAACGCAATCAGCGTTAGTTTCTGAGAAGTATCATATTCCTCATATTTCGACTGGTGACTTACTTCGGGCTGCAAGTCGTGAAAATAATGAACGTGGGAAATATATTAAAGAACAAATGGAAACGGGAGGACTTGTTTCTGATGATGTCACAACGGGACTTTTAAAAGAACGCTTACAGGAGAGCGATTGTGATAACGGATATATCCTAGATGGTTTTCCACGTAATGTTGAACAAGCAAAGGCTTATGAACAGATTTTAGACGATCTTCATAAGGAAATGGGATATGTTATCTTTCTAGATATCGATAAAGAAATCGCAAAAAAACGAATTGTAGGACGTTTGTCTTGTAGTAAATGTGGCGCTGTCTATAATTCCATGGATTCCCATTTAAAACCAAGGGTAGATGGAATTTGTGATCGTTGCTTTGGTATTTTGTCACAACGTGCTGATGATACGGAAGAAATCTTCAACAAGCGTTTTGATACGTATTTAAAAGAAACAGAGCCACTGATTGCTTATTATGAAGAAAAAGGCGTTTTGACACGTATCGATAGCGGATTTGGTAAAGAAAAAACATTTTCACAAATTGAGAGATTGTTGCGAGGTTCGTTATGATTACAATTAAAACATCACGAGAAATTGAACTTCTGCGACAGGCTGGTAAAATTGTTGGTGATACCCATCATTTTTTAGAACCATATCTAAAACCTGGTATTACGACAAAAGAACTTGACCTTTTAGCAGAAGATTACATTCGTAAACAAAATGCGACTCCTTCTTTTAAAGGACTTTATGGATTTCCTGGAAGTGTATGTATTTCTGTAAACGAAGAAGTAGTACATGGAATACCTGGCAATCGTAAGTTAAAAGAAGGAGACATTGTTTCAATCGATATTGGAGCTTGCTATAAAGGATATCACGGCGATTCTGCTTGGAGTTATCCCGTTGGTAAAGTAAATAGTGAAAAATCTTATTTACTGGAACATACAGAGAAGGCTCTTATGGAAGGACTTAGGGTTATTCATGATGGTTGTCGTGTTGGCGATATCGGATATGCCATTAGCAAGTATGCTGAAGCTCATCATTTAGGTGTTGTGAAAGAATTAGTTGGACATGGTGTTGGAAGTTCTGTTCATGAAGAACCAGATGTTCCAAATTATGGGAAACCACATACCGGACCTATATTAAAAGCAGGAATGGTAATTGCAGTCG
The DNA here is from genome assembly GCA_944332005.1 of uncultured Bacilli bacterium. Taxonomy (GTDB): domain Bacteria; phylum Bacillota_I; class Bacilli_A; order RF39; family UBA660; genus CALVRE01. The sequence continues at coordinate 2,909 of CALVJD010000030.1, read as the reverse complement.
AACCAATGCTCAATCTAGGAAGTGCAAATGTTTTTATTCTAGATGATGATTGGACTATTGTGACGGCTGATGATAAGCCATCTGCACATTTTGAACATACCGTTTTAGTAACAGAAGATGGCTATGAAATTTTAACGAAGAGGTGATTTTATGGCAAAAGGAGATACGATTGAAGTAGAAGGCAAAGTACTAGAAGTTTTGCCGGGAGGTAAGTTTCGAGTTCTACTCGAAAATAAACATATGATAGAGGCTCACGTTTCTGGTAAAATCCGAATGAACTATATTCGCATTTTACCAGGTGATAAAGTAACAGTTGAACTATCTCCCTATGATTTAACACGTGGGCGTATTACTTATAGAAAATGATTTAGGAGGGTTAGTATGAAAATAAAACCATCAGTGAAACCAATGTGTGACAAATGTAAGATTGTTAGACGTAAGGGAAAAGTTTGGGTAATTTGTGAAAATCCTAAACATAAACAAAGACAAGGGTAATAGGAGGTGTTTGAATGGCACGTATTAATGGTAAAGATATTCCAGATAATAAAAGAATCGAAATCGCACTAACATATATTTATGGTGTTGGAAGAAGTCTATCAAATAAAATTTTGGCTGCGGTTAATATCGATCCTAGTATCAAAGCGGGAGATTTAACAAATGAACAAAAAGCAGCAATCCGTGATGAGATGAGCAAGTATTTAACAGAAGGTGATTTACGCCGTGAAGTAAATATGAATATTAAAACAAAGATGGAAATTAACTCTTATCAAGGAACTCGTCATAAAAAAGGATTGCCTGTAAGAGGACAAAGAACAAACCGCAATGCTAGAACTCGTAAGGGTAAAGGAAAAGTTGTTGCTAATAAGAAGAAAGCTTAATATGGAATTGGAGGTTATATAAATGGCTTATAAACCAAGAAAACGTAAGGTTAAGAAGAATGTACCAATGGGAAAAGCTTATATTCATTCTACTTTCAATAACACGATCGTAACGATTAGTGATATGGAGGGTAATGCAATTAGCTGGGCTTCTGCTGGTACTTTAGGATTTAAAGGAAGTAAAAAATCTACTCCATTCGCAGCTGGTATGTCTGCAGAAGCTGCTGGAAAAGCTGCATATGATATGGGAATGAGAAAAGTTGAAGTTTACGTAAAAGGATTAGGTTCAGGAAGAGATACGGCAATTCGCTCATTACAAACAGCTGGTCTTGAAATTGAATCGATTTCTGATGTTACACCTATCCCACATAATGGATGCCGTCCACCAAAACGCCCACGTGGATAAAAGAAAAGGAGTGAATAGAAGTGTTAAACTTTGAAAAACCAACATACAAAATTACAGAATATGTAGAAAATAATAATTTCGGAAAATTTGAATTGGAACCTCTAGAAAGAGGATTTGGAACAACGATCGGTAATGCACTTAGAAGAGTAATGCTATCAAGTATGCCAGGAAGTGCGATTGTAGCAGTTAAAATTGATGGTGTAGCACATGAATTTCAAACGATTGAAGGTATCGTAGAGGACGTTACTTCGATTATTTTAAACTTAAAAAGTGTCGTTGTAAAAAATCATGCGGAAGAAGAACAAGTTTTACATCTATCCGTTCATGAAGAGGGAATAGTCACGGCTGCTTCTATTGAAGAAAACGAAAATGTAGAAGTAATTAATAAAGATCAAGTAATTGCTACCGTTGCTAAGGGTGGAAAACTCGATATGGAAATGATCGTTGCCAACGGACGTGGGTATGTTCCTTCCAATGAAAATAAGAAGTATGTCGAAAATGCAAAATTAGGGTATATTCCGATTGATGCTCTTTATTCACCAATTGAAAGAATCAGTTATGATGTTGATAATGCTCGTGTTGGTCAAGATGCAAACTATGATAAATTGATCATGAACATATATACCAATGGATCACTTCGCCCTGAAGAAGCAATGGCTTTAGGTGCAAAAATCTTAATTGAACATTTGAATATCATTACGAATTTAAGTGAAATTGCCGATACAACGGGTATCATGAATGCAAAACAGGAAGATAGCAAATTAAAGAAATTAGAAACATCCATTGATGATTTAGATTTCTCAGTTCGTGCTTATAACTGTTTAAAACGTGCTGGTATCAACACATTAGGAGATTTAACTGAAAAATCAGAATTAGAAATGATGAAGATCCGTAATTTAGGTAAGAAATCTTTAAAAGAAGTAATCGATAAAATTAAAGATATGGGACTTAAATTCCGTGACGAAGATTAATAGGTAGGAGGATATTTATGTACAGAAAATTAGGACGTACGAATAAACATAGAAAAAGTATGCTTGCCAACTTAACCAAAGACCTAATTATGAACGAAAGAATCGAAACAACTGAAACCAGAGCGAAAGAAGTTCGTAAATTCGTTGATAAGATGATTACTTACGGAAAAGATGGTTCACTAGTTTCTAGAAGAAAAGCACTTGCTTTCCTACATAACGATAAAGAAGCAGTATCAAAAGTATTTGATGTACTAGCGCCACGTTATGCAAATAGAAATGGTGGATATACAAGAATTTTAAAATTAACAGAACGTCGTGGAGACGATGCTTTAATGGTAATTTTAGAATTAGTAGAAGATGCAAAATAAGCATCTTTTTTTATTATAATTTGACATTTTATGATTTCATGATAAAATATAACACGCCTAAAGGGGTGATAATATGGAACAATTCTTAAGATCACTAACATATCAATTCCATGACAGTTATATTGATCAAAAATTAATCGATGCTGATATTAATCATAAATATAATGTTGCAAGTCGATCACTGATTAATTTTTTCATCGTTAATTTTTTACATTATTTTCCTAATTTTTTTCATCTAGATGAATTGATCAAAAAAATAACAGATAATTTAAATGAAATAACACTT
>CALVJD010000029.1 GCA_944332005.1 uncultured Bacilli bacterium | reverse complement strand
TTGGGTTTTACGGTGATATTAGTGATAGACCCGGTAGGTTCAAACTTCCCTACCCAGAATCCATTGACATCCATACTGATGAAGGCTGGATGGGTCATGTATTCTCCATTATCGCATTCTCCACTTTCTCCGCTTGTCATGGGTGTTTCACATGATTCTCCTTCGATATCGGTCGTATTATTGGTATCAAAGATAATGTCGATCGAATGAGCCAATCTTAATGGTGTATCCACATCTACATTCCAAAGTCGATATTTATATTTCGGTATCCATACAAAGTAGGAACGAATATCACTTTCTGAAATGATATCTCCGATCTTATATTCTTTACTTGGATTATCGATTAAATGAACCGCATTCACCCACTCTTTCTTACAATAGTTATACCATTCCGTGGCTGTATCCGCATACGTTACCGTTCCATCATCGGATAATGTTATCGGAATTAAATTCGTTCCTAGATTGGGCTTTGCTACATTGTTACAATTACCAGTAATGATAGTTGCATTCTCTGATAGTTCATAAAGTTCATCAAGTGCCCCTTGAACATCGGTGTTACTTGTTCCACTACTACTATTATCATATCCGACTTCCTTTGCTTCATATAACGTTGTCACCGCATAAACACGAACGGAGGCCATGTGTAATCCATCGCTTACAAATGACAGTAATTGCTTTACTTTACTTTTCATTCTATCATCCTTCCAACGCAAAAAGAGGGGTATAAATACCCCCCCCCCGTGTGCATATAGTTAACAAAAAATGATTGCTTTTTCATTTATCTGTATTCACTTTGCACACTATATTACTATTTCTTTATGAATTCATTTTAGCAAATTTATTCTTTTTTGACAAGCATTAAGAAAGCTGTTCTCTTAAAAGATGCCAAAGTTCAAATATATGATCCATTTTTATATTGACATGGACTTCTACTTCTAATTCTCTTATCAGACGAGCACAACTATTTGCTTCTCTCATACCATTGAAAGTAAGCATTTGGGGTCGAATATGAATCTTAACAAACGTTTCTAAGATGTGATTTTGCATTTGATTTAACTCTGATTCATGGAACACATAATGGCCAACGATAAACCCTGTTTGAGACTCTGCTATTAATAACAAATAAGGAAATGTTTTCGTTTCATTATCATAAAAAGGAAAACATAATAAAGCAATATCATAACTACCATTTGGTTTTAAAAGCAACAACCTTGCTAATAAGTCCTCTTGAATTGGTTTCATCGAAACCAATTTAGCTTTCATATCAGGATAGTCAATAATTTTATGTTTAATTTTCCCATTTTCTTTTGAAAAAGAATGCAACAATTGAAATGGTTCTGTAAATTCTTTTAATTGATGTTCCTTCCAATAACTTGAAATATCAATGATCATTTGTACTGTTTCGATTAAGAAAGACGCTTCTTCTTCCGTTACCAAACGTGGTAGATGCATCGGTTCTAAACGTAGTGCTGTTTTCTTCGTCGATAATTTATGACTTTTTAATATTTTGCGTGTTTCCGGAAGCACAAGATTCCCGGATTTCTCAATTGACAATTCATAACAATCGATACGGTTATAAGAATCAGGAGAAAATTGATAATCTCCATAAGCAATATCTAATTGCGATTGTAATTGATCTTTATTTTTATAAACAGCTATCGTCAAATCACCACCATGAAATCCCATAATAGAAACAAAGACATAACGATCGCTAAGTTTTACTTTGAAAATTTCATCTCCACTAATTTCTTTCCAAAATTTTGTTTTTTGATATTCTGTAAACAAATCGATTAATTTACTATAATTTTTCATATTCTCCTCACTAAAACAAACTATCTTGTTTTTTTATCTTTAAATATTCATATGCTTTATCGGTTACCATACGACCTCTTGTCGTACGTTTTAAGAAACCAATTTGAAGTAGATATGGCTCATACACATCTTCAATCGTCGTTTGTTCTTCACCGATACTAGCAGCAAGTGCTTCGATACCAACAGGACCACCATTGAATTTCTCAATAATGGATTTTAATAAATGATAATCAGTATCATCCAATCCTAAACGATCTACTTTCAATTTATCGAGTGCGTGTTTTGTAATATCGATATCAATGATTCCATTTCCTAATACAAGGGCGAAATCACGAACACGTTTTAAAAGTCGATTCGCAATACGAGGCGTTCCTCTACTACGACTTGCTAGTTCTAAAGCTGCTTCTTCATCAATTTCACACCCTAATACTCGGGATGTTCGTTTTACAATTTGCGTAAGCTCGTCAATCGTATAAAATTGTAATTTTGCAACAATTCCAAAACGATCGCGAAGAGGTCCCGTTAAATCACCTGCTCTGGTCGTCGCACCTACAAGCGTAAATGGTGGAAGATCAATACGAATATTACGCGTGCTAGAATCACTTCCTACAATAATATCTAATGTAAAATCCTCCATTGCAGGATACAAGATTTCTTCTATATAACGCGGCATACGATGAATTTCATCTATAAAGAGAACATCTCCAGGTTCTAATGAAGATAATACCGCTGCCAAATCCCCACTTTTTTCAATTGATGGACCACTTGCTGTCTTAATATGTGTTCCCATTTCATTTGCAATAATATAAGCTAAAGTCGTTTTCCCTAAACCAGGTGGCCCATACAGCAACACATGATCCAATGTCTCTCCTCGCATTTTGGCAGCCTTCATAAATATTTCTAGATTTTCTTTTACTTCTTTTTGACCAATATATTCATCAATGCTGTCAGGACGAATCGTCGCTTCAAACTGATCTTCTTCTAATTGATGATTGGTAATAATTCGTTCATCCACATTCTCACCCCATCTTTCTACTAACCTATTTTTTAATGAAGCATTAGTTTAAGTGCTTCTTTAATTTGCTCTTCAATTGATTTAGTCGTGTCAATTTGTGGTAACACATGTTTTATATCCCCTGGTTTATATCCCAATCCTTTCAACACTTCAATCAATTCATCATAATTATTCGGAATCCCATTAGAGGTACTAGTAGCTACCAATTTTCCTTTTAAATCTAAAATAATTTGGCGTGCTACTTTATCTCCAATTTTAGGAAACTTCTTCAAATATAAAATATTTTCTCTTTCGATTGCATCGACAATTCCACTAATAGATCCTGTTGCAAGCATTGGTAAAGCCATTTTAGGTCCTAATCCTTTCACACCAATCAATTTTAAAAATAACTCTTTTTCTTCTTTATTTACAAATCCATATAAAGTATTTTCATCTTCCCGAATTTGATTATATAAATATACTTTCGCGTCTTCTTGTTCTTTAAAAGCATATGGATTTGCCGTATAAATGAGATATCCAGTACCATTATTTTCCAATATGATGTAAGTACTTTCAATTTCGGTCACGATACCTTTGATATAACCATACATTCTCATCACCATTTTTATTATAACATAATTTTTCATTTATACAAAAAAAAGTACAAACATTTGTACTTATTTATGTTTAATTAAATATTTTACTAAATAGAATAAAAACATAACCATCACTATAATATACATCCAAGACAGAATAACATTGAAAATTCCTTCTGCATATTTATTGATAATTCCCACTAATCCTGTTGGAATATAATGATTAATTAAATCAGAAAATTCTGGAACATCTACTTGCACTCTAATAAAATGAACAAGCTTCATAAAAATATCCGAAATTCCTAATGCATATACTAAACTTTTAGTATCTTTAAAAATAATGACAATTACAATCACTAATATTAATAAAATCATCAAATCCATACATTACCTCCTAATATTGTTTATAATTGCTTCTAATTTTGTTTTTACCTTTTCTTGAATTTCCTGTAACAATGACTCGGTATCTGCTTCTACTCGAACAGTCAAATTTGGACTCGTATTACTAGCTCTTACTAAAAACCAAAAATGTTCACTCTGAGCACGAACTCCATCGATCGTAATTAGTTCTAAAGTAGTTGTTTTCATTTCTTTTATAAATTGATCGACAATCGCGAATTTAGTGTCTTCCGTAACGGGAATCAATAATTCCTCCGTTTGATAATAATGAGAAACATCATCATATAAATCACTTAAATTTTGATCAGTATGAGATAATAATTCTACCATTCTTAAACCATTATATAATCCATCGTCAAATCCTTGCCATCGATCTCTAAAAAACATGTGGCCAGAAAATTCACCACCAAAGATCAATTTATCTTCATTTACTTTTCTACCAATATAAGAATTCCCAGTACGATACATCATAGGTTCAATATTCATCTTTTTTAATTCATCGATCAAACTTTTGGAACATTTTACATCAAACAAGGCTTTCTTAATCGGATATTGTTTCAATAACTCGCGATACATAATAATCATATAATTTTCGGTTGAAACATGAAATCCTTTTTCATCTACCAAACCAACTCGATCAGCATCCCCATCTAAACCAATGCCAATATCATACCCTAGTTCTTTTACTTTCTCCTCTAGTGGCACCATCATACTTTTTTTAGATGGATCTAAATAATCACTGACGATCGATAAATCTTTTTTTTCATTCATGATATAGTATTCTAACCCTAACATATCTAGTACATCACGAACAATGATAGAAGCAACACTATTTCCTAAATCTACCACTACTTTTAATTTACGATCTCCCATATTCAATGAGTTTTTTATCTCTTCTAAATAAGAAGGTCGAATATCATAATTTTCTATTTCTCCAACTTTATGTTTAAAATTGCCTTGTATCGTAAACTGATAAAATTCACGGATCTCACTACCACATGCATTTCCCATATCGCTAAAAGATAATTTAAAACCATTATAAATACCAGGATTATGACTTGCTGTAATCATAATTCCTGTCGCAATATTCAAATGTTTTTTCGCATAATAAAACATCGGTGTCGTAACCATACCAAGACTGATAACATGTGCTCCACTATCGATCAAACCTTTTATCAATGCTTGATTTAAAATTGGTGAAGAAACACGATTGTCATATCCTACCACAACTTTATCACTGTTAATATAAGAAGCATAACTTCGCCCCAAAAGATAAGCAACATTGCTATCTAAGTCCTCCATATAAATACCTCTTATATCATATTCTCGAAATATCTCTTTTTTTATATGCATAATATCATACCCTCTATTTCATTATATCAAAATTTCAAAAAGAATAAAATGGTATCTAAAAATTTTACTTAAATTATAAAAACGAACTATTATTAGTTCGAGTAATTTCTTATAGTACCAAAAATAGAACTCAATACCTTGACCACTCATTCATAAGTTTATCTAAATTGCCACTTAAATGATATAATATAAAATATGAAGGGAGTTTTATATGTATCGTCTCGTTTATTCAAATGAACAAGAATTTAAAAAATTAGAAACAGGATTAAAAAAAATAAATATGTTAGCTTATCGAAAGTTACTCTTTTCTATTTATCCTAATTTACGTGAAGGAATATTATGTAATGCCAAAAAAAGAAATGAATTATATGGAATAAAACTGAAAAACTTATATGAAATTGATCTTCCAACCGATAGTCTAACAGAAAAGGTATATTCGACAAAGTATCAATTAATATTTCAAAAAAACAAACATTCTATTGAGCTGATAGAAATACACCCAAAAAAGATACTATTAGAGCATTTAAAAGGCAATACTATAAATTATAAAGGTGTAACGATTGAAAAAAATGATTACAAAAGTCATTTTAAAATTGATTTGTTAAATATGCTGAAATAAAAAATAAATACCAAAAACTCGAGCTTATAAAAGTTCGAGTTTTGATCAATCTGATGCCATAGTGGTATACATTTAGAAATCTTTATTAAGGCTAATTTCCAAAAATATATCATAATTTATCATAATGAGTCCACATTCTTAAAATAAATATTTCTTTTTTATTCTCATCTATCTCATACACTAATCTATGTTGATAACTGATTCTTCTTGAACAAAGACCATTTAAGTTTCCTTTTAGCTTTTCATATGTCGGTGGTGTTTGATAAGGGTTTATTGCTATTAAATCTAGTAATTCTTTCGCTTTGTTTTCAAGTCCTGCTTGCTTTAATAATTTTTTATCTTTATCCGCTAATTTAGAAAAAATGATTTTGTATTCTACCATTCTTCACCTTTTTGATAAACACTACAATTATTTTTATCTTCTTTTCTAGCGTCATTGATCGATTCTACAAAGCCAGGTATAGAATTTAAATAAATCGTTTCTTCTATATCTCGCCAATCACTTTCTGATAGTAATATAGCATTTTCACCTTTATTGTTGATTATATTGACTGGGTTAAAGCCTTTATTTACGTCAGAAACTAATTGAAATAAATTTTTTCTAGCATTCGTTATATTTATAGTATTCATATCTTCACCTCGGTTACATTATAACGTACTTTTTTATGTACGTCAAGCCTTTTCTATTATTATATGCTGAAATGAAAAATAAATACCAAAAAACTCGAACTTCTATAAGCTCGAGTTATGATCAATCTGGTGCGTGAGATAACCACGTTTGGAAATCGCAATAAAGGTTAATTTCTAAAATAATTATAGCATGCTTAATTATATATTAAAAGATGGATTTCAAAAACATCCACCAAATTTTAAATTTATATTGTTATAATAAATATTACCTTTTTATGACCCAATTTTGCAATTCTTGAAGTTCTTCATGATCATATCTTAAATCCATTGTTTCTTGTACTAATTGTTCATTAAAATCAATACCATTTTCTAATGCTCTTGCTTCTATATTTTCATATTGCGCATTAGTCATTTTTCTAAATGGTATTTGATTTCCTAACGAACGACTCAAAAAATAGTCATATATATAATCTAAAT
>CALVJD010000028.1 GCA_944332005.1 uncultured Bacilli bacterium | reverse complement strand
CCTTCTAGTTCTTTTACAGCAACCATTTCAGGATCCTTTACTAAGTTTTTGACTAAAAAGTCCGTTAATTCTACTAGAGTCATACTATTTATCACTCTTTTTCATTTTTTCGTTGTGGAACTTTTCTAAAATTCCTTCTTGTCTAAAGATCATACGAACCGTATCGGTTGGTTGCGCACCATCGTTTAACCATTTCATCGCTAATTCTGCATTAACGGTTACCTCCGCTGGATTAGCGGTTGGATTATAAGTACCAATCGTCTCGATAAAACGTCCATCTCTTGGACTTCTTGAATCAGCGGCAACAATACGATAGAAAGGTTGTTTTTTTGCTCCCATTCTTTTTAATCTTAATTTAACTGCCATAGTTTCCCTCCATTCATGCATTCATTCTAACATAAAAAAAAAGAAGTGTCAACACCTTTTGGTTGACACTTTATTGTATGTAATCTTCATTCACATTATTCTCAATTTCTTCTTCGATTTCTGGTGTCACTTCATCTTCAATTTCATCCCATGGTTCTTCATCTTCTTCGACGGCAATTTTCATCTTTGTTTCACCGACAATTTCAACACCAAGTTCTTTTTCAATATCGAACGTAATCACACCATTTTCTCCAATGTTCACTTTACTACAAGTTGGTTGTTTGAGCGTACGTACAATAATATCGGTATCTCCCGTCAAATCTGCATTTTCTCTTATTTTTACGTTAAATAAATCATTGTAATCGATCTTTTTATTTACTACTGTCGTCTTAGAATCATTGTCATAAGAATACCAAATATTAACATCAAATGAGCCATCTACGCCCACTTTCCCACTCGATTTATATCCTTTGAACTTGTGATTGATGACCCAGCATCCTAGAACAGTAGTTGGATTATCGACCGTTTCGATACTATAATTGTTTTTGAAATATTTTTTACCTTTTCCAATAACGGCTTTGGTTACAATTTCTTTATATGCTGCCATATCTTCACCCCTCACTCTAATCTATGCGAAAGCATAAGAAAAGTGTACAAAAATTGAGTGAAAAGTAAAATTCACACTTACGCGATCAAAGGTTCTACCAATTCCGTTTGATACAAGATTAAAAGTTCATGAAGAGGTCTTGTCATAGATACATAAAGAAGTTTCATATCTGTTTCATTTTCCGAATCAAATACCTCTTTACTAGCATCAGCCAGTATCACTGCATCGAACTCTAAACCTTTCGATAAAGAACTTGTAATACTACAGATACCACCATGATATTCTGCATCATCAATCGTAACATGAGAAATTACAATATGATTTTTTAAATAGTCATATATATGCTTTGCATCCATTTCATTCTTAGAAATGATAGCGATTGTTTTATGCCCTTTTTCCTGATACAACAATATATTATTCAAAATATTTTCATAACTTGCATCATTCTCATAACGAACGGGGCATCCATGACGAATCACCGGTTCTGCTTCAAAGAGTCCTAAATAACGGTTTATTTTATTCGCTTCCATCATAATTTCAATCGTCGTACGATAACTTTTCTTGAGTGTACAAGTCGTAGCATTCAGTTCATTCTCAATCGAATCCCAACTTCCAATACTACGATATGGATAAATCGATTGCGCTAGATCACCAAAGATACTAAATGTTGCCTTTTTAAAGATCAGTCTGAGCGTAATAAAGATAAATTCTTTATAATCTTGTGCTTCATCGATAACCACTTGTCTATAACGATCGAAATAATCCGATCCTTTTATCCGATGTTTCAAATACATAAGTGCGTTCAAATCTTCCATCTTATAAATTCTTTTATGAATTTGGTTCAACTCTTGATGCGCCAAATATAAAATTGTCTCATCTTGCACATAGTCTTCTAGATGATTCAAAAATTTATAATAAATCGATGGTAATTTTTCATTCACCACTTTAAAATATTTTCGCAGCAAGTGGCATCCAGCACTTTCAATTTCTTTTACAAGCGCTTTCTTCTCTTGAATCAATTGTTTTTTTCTGGTTTCATCTGACTCATGAAAATAAATATCATCGAGATACACTTTGGCATCAAAAATCAGTGCTTCTTTGCGCTCACGAATTTTCTTCATCGCTAATAAGATCGTATATTCAACTTGTTCTTTCCATGAACCGCCTCTTGTTTCATGATCGAATAGATATTTGATTTCACTCCTTTTCAGAAGTGTAAAACCATGCATCATCAAATCACCGCTTGGAACAACTTCACATCTCAGATCATCTAAATAGCGATCGATCACATCTTTAAAATAGCGTGACATTTTGAAATTAGTCAAAAGATTATCTGGCATCTTCGATAGCTGAAATGTTTCTTTTAAATATTTGCTTGCTAACGTGACAAAGTCATACTCTTTTACTCCATAAACATCTAAATCCGGCAAGACCTCTGATATATAGTTTACAAAAAACTTATTTGGTCCTAAAATCATATATTGATCCGAACGGACTAGATGTTTATAGTTGTACTCTAAATAGGCGATGCGATGAAGTGCGACTGTCGTTTTACCAGAACCAGCAACTCCCTGAACAATTAAGTTCTTATAAAGACTTTCACGAATAATACTATTTTGTTCACTTTGAATCGTTGCAACAATATTTTTGAGTCTTGCATCATTACTCACACTTAAATATGGTTTTAGAATTTCATCATTAGAAACCGTATCAACATCGTGGTAGGAAAGCAACTTTGAATTTTCAATTTCATATTGTCTTTTCAGGGTTAACTCGCCAAACGTGGTTCCTTCGGGTGTTTGATAAGAGGCAGAACCAATATTACTATCATAATAAAGTGAAGCAATCGGCGCTCGCCAATCGACTGTTACAATATCTTCCCTTTCGTTTGTAAGGCCAACTTTCCCAATGTAACAAATATCTTTTCCGTGGTTTTTACTTTGAAAATCAATCCGCGCGAAATATGGTTTTAACAAGCTATTTTGATAAATGCGAATTCTATTTTTCAAAGTGTTCTGATAATCGAGCTTTTCTTCCAAAGTCTCATAACTTCCTCTATCGGAATTGATGAGCATGGTTTTCACTACTTCGATCTTTTTTTCGTATTCTTTCAGTACTTCTTCTAATTTTTTTCTTTCTTCCATATTACCTCCTTCTATTTATGATTAGTCTTTTTCCCCAATTTGACAAGACTTGCTCTTGCCAAGCACACCCAAAAGAGAGAAAAGCGGACTAGAAGTGTGAAAATACGAAAAATAAGTAGATTTTGAGATCCACTGGTTGTAAATAATAAAGCCTCGTATTTTTTGACTATTCTAAAATATCATAGCAAGAATGATATTGTCAATAAAAAAGAGATTATTTTTCCATAATCTCTCCATCCATACTCCATGTTTTAACATCGGTAATTTTGACATCGACAATCTTACCAATGTTGTCTTTTGATCCTTTCACATTCACTAATTTCATCGTATCGGTATATCCCATCAACTTATGTTCATCTTTTTCACTAATTCCCTCAATTAAAACTGGTACTACCCGATTTAGATAAACATCATTTGCTTTTTTGGCATATTCATTCACTAGTTGATTCAATTCTTGAAGACGACGTTCCTTTTCTTCGATAGGAGTATCATCTTTCATACGACTAGCAGGGGTTCCTTCGCGAGGAGAAAAAATGAATGTAAAAGCAGAATCGTACTCGCAAGTACGAACGACATCTAAAGTTTCTTTAAAATCTTCTTCAGTTTCTCCAGGAAAGCCTACGATAATATCCGTCGTAATGCTACTATAAGGAAGAGCTTCTTTCAGTTTACGAAAAAGTTCTAAATAGGATTCTTTCGTATATCTTCTTCCCATCAATTTTAAAATACGACTGGATCCTGATTGTAAAGGAAGATGAATATAAGGCATAATATTCGGGTATTTAGCGATGATTTCGATCATATGATCGGTGAAATCCCATGGATGACTCGTCACAAAACGAACGCGAGCGATTCCTGTCTTAGCAACATCTTCTAGTAAATTAGCCATGTTGTAATTCAAATTTAAGTCTTTTCCATAAGCATTGACATTCTGACCTAACAAGGTTACTTCCTGATACCCATCTTTTACTAATTTTTCTACTTCCTGGATGATAAATTCAGGATGACGACTTCTTTGTTTTCCTCTCGTATAAGGAACAATACAATACGTACAGAACTTGTCACATCCATACATAATATTGACCCAAGCTTTATATTTACTATCACGTTTTACTGGAATATTTTCGATAATTTCGCCTTCGATACTAGGTACTTCGACTTCGATACTGTGTTTATCGATTGCCTCTTTTAAAATGTTGGGCAAATTATAAATGTTGTGCGTTCCAAAGACGATATCGATCCAAGCGTATTTCTTCAAAATTTCGTCGACGACCACTTCTTCTTGAGCCATACATCCACAAATACCAACCATGATATTGGGGTGTTCCTCTTTCATATGTTTGATTCTTCCAATCATGCCAAAGACTTTATTATGAGCATTTTCACGAATCGCACAAGTATTGAGTAAGATGAAATCAGCTTCCTCCATCACCCTTGCTTCTCTGAATGACATATCTTCTAAAATAGCTTTTATATTTTCCGTATCATGTTCGTTCATTTGACAGCCATAAGTTTTTACAAAATATGTTTTTCCACTACCTAATTCTTTTAAATTTTCTTTTACGATATATTCATTTGTCTTCACCAATACTTCGGCACGTGTTCTAATTTGTGCTTCTTTCAAATTTGGTTTTAACATAGTATCACTTCCTCGACACGATTAATAATATCATAAATTATCATTTTGTACAAGAAAGAACATGTTACGTTTCCTATTTTATAAAAGTTTTATGTCCTCCTGACAACCATATATAAGAAGACAACGATAAAAAAAAGCAAGAATTATACTTCTTGCATGACGACTAAAATCATCGGTTTACATTCTGTCTGTTGATATAAATATTTTCCTAAGCGATCGCGAATGCCATTTTTAATTTTATTGAATTCGACATAGTTTGGCTTAATATTTTCGTTGATTACTTCGAGGGCAATTTTCTCCGATTCTTTAATCAGATCGATATTGTCTTTCACATAGATAAATCCACGAGTTAAAATTTCTGGACCGGCCAACACTTTTTTAGTTGCACGATCCAATGTCGCACTCACAATTAAAATCCCATTGTCGCTGAGTAATTCACGATCTTTCAAGACAAGTGTTCCAACATCTTCAGAAGTCTTTCCATCGATTAAAATATCATCGGCCTTGACATGTTCTTCTTGTTCGGTTAAAACACCATTTTCAAAAATAGCCACTTGTCCATTTAATTTTATCAGGATATTCTCTTCTTTAAATCCTACTTGCATAGCTGCTTTGGCATTCTCTACTTGATGACGATATTCACCACATACCGGAAAATAATACTTTGGATTCATAAGTGCTAACATCATCATCAAATCTTCGCGAGAAGCATGATGATCCAAATATTTCTTCGTCGGAAGAGTGATCAGTTCACAGCCAATACGTGCAATCGCGTCAAAAATCTTCGTCGAACTTTTTTCCATTCCATCGTATACTGGAGATACGAAAATAATCGTATCACTTTCCGTTAGTTTGATGAACTTGTCATATCCCTTCACGATTCGTTCCATATTCGAAAATGGTTTTTCACGTTCATCGGAAACGAATACAATAATGCCTTCATCATTGACATGATGAATGCTCACAATACGACTTTTATCGAAATACATATAATGCATATCGATTGCTTTCATAATTGTCTTTTCTAAACGTTTTCCCATGATCACAACTTTACGATCCGTTTTCATAATCGCATTGAATAATTCCTGCATGCGGAAAATCTGAGCCGAAAAGACATTACATAAAATACGTCCTTCATGCTTATTAATCGCCTCACTTACCACCGAATAGATACGATGATTAGGAGAAGTAAATCCACGTTTTTCTGCATAGAGTGATTCACTAAGTAAACATAATACCCCTTGTTTTCCAACATAAGCGAGTTTCCCTATATCGGTTTTATATGCATCGATCATCGTTGGATCAAAAATAAAGTTTCCAGTATAAAATATAGCCCCATCTGGTGTATATAACACATATCCTACCGCATCTGGAATCGAATGCGTAAGAGCAATTGGAAAAATACTATTCTTTCCAAACGTAATCTTACGATGTGGTTTTAGTTCAATCAAATGATCGGTACTAAGTCCCTCATCATTGAATTCATTACGTAAAAGTTCCAATGTAAAAGGTGTGCCATAAATATTGACATCTTTTAAATCGGCTATCATATCCGGAATCGCTCCCATTTGTTCATCATGTCCATGAGTAATAAAAATTCCCTTTATGCGATCCTTATTTTCTTTTAAATAATCATAGTTCGGAATAATATAATCAATTCCAAGCATATTATCATCCGCATACTTTAAACCCGCATCAAAGATAAACAAATCACGATCGACATCAACAACATATAAGTTTTTCCCGTTTTCATTTAGTCCACCTAAACTAAAAATTTTAATTTTACTCATTTTTAACTCCTTTCTTTTTTTCTAACTAAAAATGACTAATTCATTATATCAAAAAATAACGAATTAGTCTACTTTTCTAAAGTAATCTAAATACAACCTTAATTTTCATAAGAACAGGTTCTAGAACGAACGTATTTAATACAACCGCCATCTTTTTCTTCATATTTGACTGTATCACTCTCATATAAATTTCCCTCTGGCGAAATCAGGCAATAAGAAGTATCATCTTCCTTCCATTCTCCATATGTACAATTGGCTTGCACGGTATTTCTAGCCTTTACTTTAATCGGAACATACAAGAATCTTCCAATGACACCGCCAATTAAAAGGACACTTAAGCTCCATATTACAACATTAAGTCGAAGATTTGCTTTGGTATTTTCTTCCTTTGAAATTTCTATTTCAACCACTTGCTTTTTACTTGTCTCATGATCGATTTGATCGTTTAATGAAAACTTCGTTACTTTGGTAGCAGAAGTTTTTTCACCCTTTTGCTTTAAAACCGTTCTCTTGGGTTGTAAAGCAGTCATTTTTTCTTTTGTAACAACGGTTTTATTGGGACTCGTTTTTTTCACGACTTTTGGATCATTTTTTTTCTTAGGAGTCGACTTTTTAGCAGAAGTAGAATTTTTCTTTTGAGGACCAACTGGTCGACGTTTCAAATTTTTAATATCATTTTTTTTGCTTGCCATCGAAAGATCCCCCCTCTTTTTTCATGCGCTTTTATATTATCACAAATCTCAAATTTGTCAATCATTCTCTTCCTATATGATATGAATTTGACACTCAAAAAAGACATCCGAAGATGTCTAACCAATCGTTAAAATACCAAGATCTTGATCGACCGTATTCATATTATAGAGAATGAGTAAATCACGAATATTCGGATTCTCTCGTAAATAATCTTCAATACTAAATTTATAAAAGCGAGGATCGATCACATGAACCTTTTCATAATGATTTACCAAAAAAGGAATTATACTATTCGCGTAACTATCTTTGATAATGAGAAGTTCGTTTCCATTGTGAATATCTTGATTCGTAATTGTAATAAGAGGGTGGTTATTATCTAAAAAATAAGAATACTTATCTTTTTGATCTAAATATTTTTCTTCATATAAAGTGTCGGTTATACGATTACTGAAAACATAATTGACTTCATAATGATGATTCTTAGGAATAAAGATATGGATCTTATCTGGCCTCAACGTATAAAGATTCGTCTTTGAATAAAGAGTTCCATTAAAATTATCCGTCACCTCTTGAATGTCAAATTCGGTAATCGCAAGTGGCGTGATATTATTAGATTTACAAAATTCTAGATAAGCATAATAAGCCCCATAACTCGTCCAGTGATGATCCAAACGATAGAACATTGGATACTCTTGGTTCCCACTCTTTAAAGCTTCTGTCACATCAATCGTATCAAACTTAATCTTCGAATAAATCGCATTCATCTCCTCTACTTGAGAATAAGTAGGCGCATAACTTGGAAGTTTCTCTTCGTTAATCGTAATACTAGTTGGTACTAACATCAAATTCATATTGATATAATTCATATCCCCGTAAAATTGATTTAATACATCGACAATCTTATGTCCATTTTCCGGTTTTTGATAATTTTGAATTAAATATTCATCACTACCAATATAAACATCATCGATCATTTCTTTTCCAATCGTAAGTTCCGTTTTCGTTTTTACACTCATAAAGAAGTCGCGAAACGGAAAGTGATCAGCAAGATAATCTTCGAGCCCTTCTGTCAACTTTCCACTTTGTAGATTAGAAAAAGAAAAATGTGGGAAACGAGCTAGATAACGATTTTCATTTTCCGAAAACTCAATTTTACGAGAAAAAAGGAAAATAGCTGAAAAAGTCAGAATAAAAAGAGAAACGACAATTCCAAATAATTTTTCATATTTTATATTTTTCATATTTCACCTCAAAATCGAAAATATAAGAATGGATTATAGCTATCTGCAACAAGATAAGAAATGACAACTAGCAATAATAGTAGATAAACAAGAAGAATCAAAACAAATCCGAAAGCAGAATAATAAACTTTCTTATGAGATAGTTTTTCTTTTATCCATGGATAAACAGGAATTGAAAAAATAAATGCGACTAAAATGATAATAAAATAATTTTTTAAGTAGAAAACAAAGGTTGAATCTAATATACCATGTGATCCAATACCAAACATTTTTTCTGCATAACTAGTAAGTAAAGACATATCATCAAAAGCAAAAATAAGCCATCCGATCAAAATAAAGAAACAGGCATAAAGATGTCTTACCCAAGTCGGCCATTTCTCCATATATTTTTTCAAAACAAATTTTTCAATTACTAATAAAATACCAAAATAAAGACCCCATAATACAAAATTCCAAGCAGCTCCATGCCAAATTCCCGTCAAAAGCCATACGATTAGGATGTTGCGAATATTAATGATTCTCTTTACTCTACTTCCTCCTAACGGAATATAGACATAATCACGGAACCATGTCGATAAAGAAATATGCCATCTACGCCAAAATTCGGTAATACTTTTCGAAACATATGGATAATTAAAGTTTTCCAAATAATGAAAACCTAACATACGTCCCATTCCGATCGCCATATCACTGTAGGCACTAAAGTCAAAATAAATTTGAAAAGCAAATGCTAAGATTCCTAACCAAGCGGTCATAACCGATAATTCATTCATTGGTATCGTTGAAATGGTCGTCCAAAGAAATCCTATGTTATTCGCAATTAATACCTTTTTAAATAATCCCTGAATGAAACGCTTAAGTCCACTATTAAAGTTCGCATAAGTAATATCACGTTTATAGAGCTCTTCACTTACGGTTTGATAGCGAACGATCGGTCCCGCAATTAACTGTGGAAACATCGATACATAGGTCAAATACGTAAAATAATTGCGTTCTGGCATCACATCTCTGCGATAAACATCGATCGTATAACTCATCGTCTGAAATGTATAAAAACTAATGCCAATCGGCAAGCCTAAATTGAGAAGTGGTATCTCAAGATGGAATATATTGTTGAAAATACTAATCAAAAAGTCACTATACTTAAAAAAACCTAATAAACCCAAATTAATTACAACAGAAAGAAGTAGAAAAAACTTACGTTTCTTTTTCTCTTGGTAGCGATTCATCATACGACTACAATTGTAATCTAAAAAGGTTGAAAAAAGCATTAGGAGAATATAAATGGGTTCTCCCCACGCATAAAAAAATAAACTAAAGACTAATAAAATTACATTCTTCCATTTAATATGATAGCTCTTAAAAGGAACGATATAATAAAGAATCAAAAACAATGGAAAAAAGAAAAATAAAAAAGGTATGCTACTAAAAACCATAAAATCTCCTTATCTATTTATTTACTATCTCATCATACCAGAACATTCTTTTGATGTAAAGAAAAAAGAGGAATAATCCCCTATTTTTCAATATTATTTTTAATTGCTTTTAAAACGGCATCATTATCTTCTGATACAACATAAACTAAGTATCCTTCGACTTCCGTCTCAAGACGATTTTTAACTAAATCATATTGACTAGGTAAATAAGAACCCCATTGTTCTTCTTGTTTAGCCATGTAATCAGCCATTGCTTCTTTCACAACTTCTTTCTTGCCTTCTGCTGGTTTTATGATCATATAACCACTTGCAGAGACAATCATCATCGAAGTTTTTCCAGCATATTCTAAAACATCTTCAGAATTGATATTAAAAGTAGTAGATAATACTTCATCGGTTACTTCTCCCATCATTCCAAAAAGAGCTGGATATCCTTCTTCTTTTATTAGACTTAAAGCCTTCTCATTATCACTTGATACAATATAGACTAAATATCCTTCCACTTCTTCTTTTAATAGTTGATCTTCCATACCATCATAATAAGCATCTAACTCTGCTAGCAAGGCATCTTTCTTTCCATCCGCTGGCTTTCCAATAAAGTAAGAATAACCATGTTCCTCTCCTACTTCTCTAGCCATACTATAATCATACATACCTTCTTCATTGGCAACATTTTCTTCACTAATACCAACATTACTCAAAGTATAAATATCTTCTACTTCTCCAAATAAAGTTGGATCCATAAGTGCTGTTACTGCCGTAGCGCGATCAAATTCACTCGATTTTAAACCATCGATTTCTTCCATAGCAGCCACTAAATCAATCTCTTTATTACTTCCACAACCTGTCATAGTAAGTAAAAGAAATGCTGCCATACATACTAATAATATTTTTTTCATTTTCTAACCTCCTGCACCATTATACGGAAATTAATCTAATATGACAAGCCTTTTTTAAAAAATAATCATTATTTTTCTAGCCATACTTTATAGATTTTTGTCGTGCCTGGTATCCCCCCATTCACTAAAGCAGCGTATCGAAGTATGAAAGATATGTAAATACTAGACTCTGTGAGATCGGAAAGGGGAAAGAAAACGATCAGTTTACTGGTTGCAGCAAAAAATGTCTCTTTCATTCGTGGATTCAAATATTTATTATTAGCTAAAATAGCTGCAGGTCCCTGACCACTTGTTTCCACTTCCACTCCTAAATACGAATAACCAGAAATGTCGATCAGTTTTTCGGTTCCAACGACTACAGCTTGAGCGGGAACAGTTGTTTGTAGTAACAAGTGATCACTATTTTTCACTACTGATTTTAATGTATAATCTTCACCTGCAGTTGTATAATAGCCTCCATACCCACTACTAGTCCATCCACCTGTAATCTCTTGATATTCTTCTCCATCTTGATATAAATAGAAGCGCTTATCTTCCAACGTTTCCTCACAACCTTCTGATAATTCGTAAAGTTCATCGACTGCTCCTTGGACATCAGTGTTACTGGTTCCACTACTACTATTATCATACCCGACTTCACTCGCTTCATATAAGGTTGTTACTCCATATATCGTTGTTCCACCTAATATGAATACCAATAATAAAATCATTCCATATCGTATCTTCTTCATTCTATCTTCCTTTCAACAAAAAAAGAGAGGTATATAATAACCCCCCCCCCCGTTTGCATATAGTTACCAAGAAAAAAACTGCATATCCATTTTTCTGTATTCAATTTGCACACTTTATTCACCAATTTCTTATTTTCTTTTTGTTGTTTTTTTTTTTTTTATTTTTTTTTTTTTTTTTTTTATCATCAAACACCCCCCCCCTACCTCTTCCCTCTCTCCTTTTTTCTTTTTTTTTTTTTTTTTTTTTTTTTTTTTTTTTT
>CALVJD010000027.1 GCA_944332005.1 uncultured Bacilli bacterium | reverse complement strand
TTTCTTGAGCTTGCACACTATATTATGATTTATTTTTTTAATTATCTCGTATTAGTTTTATATCTTCAAGTGTTTTTTTACAGCATGCCATGATCCAAACATACCAACCAAAATACCAATTACTAATAATATGATAGATACAATATAGATAAATGGTTCTGGTTTTACTAATTGGATAAATGGTGAAAATAATTGTCCATTAAAGTTTTGATATAAGGCTGTGTATCCATAAGTCGTTGCAATGATCGGAATAATAGAACCGATAATACCAAGGAATAAACCTTCAAACACAAATGGAATTTTAATATTGAGATTAGATGCCCCTACTAGACGCATAATATCAATTTCTCTTTTTCTAGATGTAATTGTTATTTTAATTGTATTAGATATTAAGAATGCTGTTACTAAAATCAAAGCAATTACAACACCGTATGTAATATGACGAACAACATCAAATACCGAAACTAACTGTTCTACCATACCTTCCCCATACTTAACAATATCGACTCCTTCGATCTCTTGGATAGATGCTGCAACATCACCGATCGTTTCGATATCCGTTACTTTAATAAGATAAGTATCTTGAAGAGGATTCTCTTCTTCCGTCCAACTTGACATAATATTTTTATAAGTTTCAGAAGATTCCATCATTTCGTCTGTAATGTCAAATTTTGATTGAAAAGTGACCGATTCAATATTACTTAATTGATGAATTTCATGTTCCACTACCTTGATTTGTTCTTCGCTGATATCAACATCTAAGAATGCAACAATCGTAACATCTCTTTCCACCAATGTCGCAAAGTTATTGACATTATAGGATAAGATAATGGAAATAGCGACAACAACTAGTGTAATCGTAATACAAGAAATCGATGCAAGTGATAAAGAAAAGTTACGGAAGACACTTTTAAATGAGTCTCGAATATTTCTACCTAAAATTCTAATTGCCTTCATGTTTATACGTTCCTTTCGCATAATCTTTTACTAGACGACCAGCATCTAATAAAATAACTCTTTTCTTCATTTTTTCCACAATTTTTGTATCATGTGTTACCATGATAATCGTTGTTCCTAACTTGTTGATTTCATCTAAAACATTCATAATTTCCATACTTGTTATTTCGTCGAGATTTCCCGTTGGTTCATCACAAATTAATAGTTTTGGACCATTGACGATTGCACGAGCAATCGCTACACGTTGTTGTTCTCCACCTGATAACTGATTTGGATAATGCTTTGCTTTATTCTTAAGTCCAACCAAATCAAGAACCTTCAAAACCTTTGAATGGATTTCATCTTTTGGTAATCCAAGCACTTCTAAAGCAAAGGCAACATTTTCATAAACCGTCGATTTGGCTAACAATTTAAAGTCTTGGAAAACGACCCCTAATTTACGACGCAATTTATAGACTTTACTGTTGCGCAATCTTGCTACATCGATCCCACCGACAATAATTTTCCCACTCGTTGGTTTTTCTTCACGATAGAGCATCTTGATCAAGGTCGATTTTCCACAACCAGTCGAACCAATCACAAAGACAAATTCACCCTTTTCAATTTTTAAATCCAAATCATAAATAGCTGTTACACCATTCTTATAAACTTTTTTAACATCCTTCATACGTATTAGATTCATATACAACCACCTTTATATATTATATCAACTAAGTACATCAATGGGAATTTTCAAATTATGTCATTCACCACCATAGACCTCATAAGCATCTGTTACAAGGAAGAAAGCCTCACTATCGATATCATGAATTGCTTCTTTCACAATCGTATATTCTTTGGTAGGAACAATACACATGATAACTTTCTTATGATCACCAGTAAATCCACCTCGACCATCTAAAACCGTAACTCCATGATTTAAATATTGAATCAAAAACTTCTTCACAGCTGTTTCATGAGTCGTTACAATATAGAAACACTTCGATTGTGAAATACCGAGAATCACTTTATCTGTCATACTACTTAATAGGTACAACACCATTATAGCATACATTACCTTTTCCCATGCAAAAATAATTCCTTCTCCACCTAAAAAGAATCCAGCACTTAACACAATTAGACCATCTGACATAAGCATTGCTTTGCCAATCGATACTTTTCCATACTTGGAAACAATTTGATTAATAATATCAGTTCCCCCCGTCGTAAAGCCAGTTTTAAAAATAATTCCAGCACCTATTCCAGCAACAACGCCACCAAAGATAACAAGTAATAAAGTATCCACAATATCGAATTGCAAATAAGCTCCAAAATTAGCAGTTAATTTGACCATGATAGGAAACAATAAAGAGCCGATGATAGAGCCTTTCGTCTTTTCCCATCCTAGTAAAAGAAAACTAACAACAAGGAGAATTGCATCTGCTATTAAAATGACGAGCGATGGATCCCACCCTAATAGACTATTGGCAATAATAGAAATACCAGCCACGCCGCCATATACGATATTTTCTGGTAGAAAGAAAACATTAAATGCAATCGAAAGTAAAAAACATCCAAAGATAAGATAAAGATATCTTTTCAAAATATTACGAGTATTGATTTTCTTTACAATTTCAACACTGTCCAATTTCTTTTCAAAAAACATTAGAACGCTCCTTTCTTTAAAGCTGCATTAATAAATAAATCCAAATTACCATCTAATACTTTTTCTACATTGGTATTTTCAACATTGGTTCTATGATCTTTTACTAAAGAATAAGGGTGCATCACATAACTTCTAATTTGAGAACCAAAATTAATATCCATTAAATTCCCTTTCATTTTCTTTAACTCTTGTTCTCTTTTTTCTAATTCTAATTGATAAAGTTTATTTTTCAAAATTTCCATTGCTTTTTCACGATTTTGAATTTGACTACGTTCATTTTGACAAGTTACGACAATTTTCGTTGGTAAATGAGTAATACGTACCGCACTATCAGTTGTATTAACATGTTGTCCACCCGCACCACTGGAACGATACACATCGATTTTTAAATCATTTTCGTTAATTTCTACTTGTACTTTTTCTTGATCGAATAGTGGGGTCACATCGACACTTGCAAAAGAAGTATGACGTCTGGCCCCACTATCAAATGGCGAAATACGTACTAAACGATGAACTCCTTTTTCGCATTTTAAATAACCATACGCATTCGTTCCCCGAATGATCATAGAAACACTCTTCATTCCTGCTTCTTCTCCAGCTTGTTCCTCGATTACTTCTACTTTATAGCCCTTTTTATCACAGTAACGCAAATACATGCGATAAAGCATATTAGCCCAATCACAAGCTTCTGTCCCTCCCGCACCTGGATGAATCTCTAAAATAGCCCCATTGTGATCATAAGGACCATTAAGTAATAATGTTACTTCCAAGTCTTCTAATTGAACTTGAATCTCTTTGGCCTCTTGCTCTAATAATTTTTGAATATCGACATCTCCCTCTTCCTTCAATAACTGTAATGTCTCGATATCTTCCGTAATCTTGTTGCAAAGCAATTGAACCTCTTCTAAATTCTTCTTAAAATGATTAAGTTCGTTAATAATAGAAGTACTTTTATTACGATCATTCCAAAAATCAGGTTCTTTTGTTAATTGTTCTAATTCTTTAATTTTCTTTTTTAGCTGATCAGGGTCAAAGAGACCTCCATAAATCTTCACTTCTTACTTTAAAATTTTCATACAGGTTTACTAATTCATATATTTCCATTGATATCCTCCTACCTTTTCATTATATCATAAGTATTTGCTTTTTTCTATCCCTTTCAAATGAGTTCATTTAAGCCAACAAAAAAAGTAGTTTCTGAAATAATTTCAAAAAGCATATACTTTCATTCTACTATTTCATTTTCTACTTTTTTAACGACAACTTTTTCACATTTTGATGACTAGATTTAATTTTTTTTCGATCTTTTTCCACATATGTTTTCAATATGTCATAATTTTCATAATAACGCATATCTTTAAATTCCAATTCATCTAATCCTTCCAAACACTTTGATAATGTGCCGTCTATCACATCGTTCTTTTCCTCTTCTGTTACAGAAACCTTTGTCTCTAACTCTTGCATTCTTTTAGCAAGCCACGTTTGCCCAACTGGAACAGCAGAATCTGAATCAAGCCACAGCAAACTATTCGCCAATTCTTTTTTATTATAATCTAGAATTCTTCTTCGCGCTAATATAGCTAGTTTTTCAATTTCTTTATTCAAAAAATTAATACGATCTTGAGCAATCATCTCCATTTTTTTTGTTTTTTCTATTGTTTTTTGTTGATTATACATCATATTCATCACTTACTCCTTTACTACTTTATAATACTTTTTTCAAAACAAAATACTTACAACCATAGGCACAATTCTCTTTGATATATGTCTCTTTTCTGGCAATATCATTCTCTTTCTTATAAATTTTATTCCCCTTATCGCAAAACCCTTTCAAACGCAACTTCCCATAGGACCAATCACCAATGATATAATTATATGGTTTAAAATAATCTGTATACTTTTGCTCTACCATTTCACGATCATATCCATTATGATCTTCTATCAATTCATATTCGCAATCATTCAAAATAATCTTTTTCATATCAATACTCCTTTTTAAATGCCTCTGCTAGTGTCTTATATTTATTGAGACTAGAACTCGCATTCCATGTGATAAAGCCACCAGTTAAACCAGCATCATACATACCAGCAATTTCTTCACTTACCATCGATGCATCATAAACTTGATTAGGACTTCGCCACGTAATGTCATAAGCTTGAATCCAATTACGAACGATAGCTGGGGTTGGTACGAGAGCTTGTTGTTTAACAACGTAATTTGTCGCCCAAAAATTAAGTAATTCATATGGGACTGTCCAAACTGGCTCCTTAAAACCATATTCGTATTTATTGAATAACTCTGGGTAAGGCATACCACTAATCACATCGACGACATTGGAAATTGCTCCCCAGTATTGTCCATAACCAGTGACATAATTATGGGCTGATTCGCCAAATACATCCGCCGATACATAAGCTCCAGCATCATGAATTTCATCACATGCATACATAAGGAAATTTTGAATAGCCTGGGCTTTCTCTTCACCGTAATTATTTTGATAATTGATAAGACCACTCTGCTCTGCTTTCAATGTGCGATCAGGAAAACGAACATAGTCGAATTGAATCTCATTAAATCCCATCTCTTCTACTGCCTCAATTGCCAACTTAACATTGTATTCCCATACATCGCGATCAAAAGCACTAGGCCAGTAAGAGCCATCATGTTTATATGGTGCATTCGTACTAGTATCCAAAATTGCATCTTCTGGATGATCCTGCACATAATAACTATCTTTAAAAGTAGTGATTCGTCCTATGACATAAAAACCAGCATCTTTTAACTTTTTTATTGCTGTTTGATACTTTTCAAAACTATTATTAGCATGACTATAACTAGTTGGTGATAATTCTTCCATGACTTTCGATGCATAACCAGGAGAAGTATTTTCTTTGACATCCACAACGAAAGCATTAATGTTGTTTTCCTTTGCAAATTCAATATAAGAATCAACACTTCCTAGTACACCGCTATTCAAATACAAACTTCTGACCTCTTCTGGCATCACATTATTTTCAAATTTTGGCTTTTCTACAGGAAAATAATCTAAATTCCCAGCACTTCCTCCACCTTGTGTATTCGTTCGTGTAAGATGTGTCTGATAAGCCCCCTCTTGATCATAATTCATCTGTGCTGCCTCAGATGTAAATTCCATATATTTTCCATATACATATCCTACTACATCTTGATATTGAATTTTATATTGTGAAACCGTACCATCACTTTTCACATCTTGATATGCCAGTATGTCGACCTCTTCCCCTTTCTTAATCATCCCTACAATCTCGATTCCATCACTTGTCTCATAGACAGTAACTGGGGTACGAACATACATTTTCTCCTCTTGAACGATTTCTTCTTTCTTTGTCGTCAAAAAATCACGATTGATAAAGTAATGGTTTTTATTATACACTATTTTTACATAAATGTCATCTGTTTCTTCACGAATTACTTCTTTCCCTTTCCTCTTCACTTCCGTTCCTCGTGGAATTTTCCCTATCTCTTCATATTTATCATCATAAAGAGGTATTTCATTAACATTTGCTGCTATATAATAACTCCCATTTTGATTGCGAAATAGACCAACAAATTTTGTAAGACCGATTGCCATAATGAACGATACAATCAATACAGCACTTAAAAATAGAAGTAATCTTCGAATATTAATCTTTCTTTTTCTTATTCTCCTACTCATATGTTACCTCCAATTTTAGTATAACACATTTTTCGAAAATTATTGTATTGGAACCGTTACAATGTTAGAATTTTTGTCAATCCCATTAAAATAGTAATTGGGAACCGTTCCTTGGATCAATTTCATCACGAGAGGTACACTAACGGTAATGTCAATATCTTTCGTTAAAAAGGGTAAAATCATTCTCTCGTGAATGGTTACATCCGCATTCACCTCCACCATTGCATTATTAATGCCATAATTGGTAATTTTCGTATTGATCGTACTAGTAATATCACCCGTTAAACTAAATCGAACTGGAATTTTAGGCCCTAGATTAGAAAGTAATGGATTATCAAATACCATTCCACTTGGAATCGTAAATACAATTCCTCTTTTCAGTAAATCCATATCAAAATCCGATAAAACATTATCTTCTAAATTTAAATTTTCATAATTTCCTTGTTCTAAATCTTGAAAATCCGTTTGAATACTGTTCGTAATAATACTTAACAAACGATTGACGGCAATCGGATTAAAATCGACGGTATGTATACTATCATTACTATCTTTTGAAACAATAAACAAATCTTCAATGCTGATTGTATCATTAATTTCTTTTACGATCATTTTGTTGATGATTAAAGTACTAAAACGTCGTAACTCAGTTTCCGCATAAACCTCTAATTTAGGTGTAAGTACATTACTTGCCCAACGAAAAACCAAAAAAACGCATAAAATGACGAGAAAACAGGTAATTGCAATAACATTACATTTTGATAATTTGACTTTTTCTCTCCGCAATGTATATTTTTTATGTAAATGTACTCGTTTTCTCATAATTTCACCTAAAATATTATATGCATGGTATAAAAATTAATCATTTTCTCACAATAAAAATGGTGAGAATATGAATATAGATACTATTATGTCCAAAGATATCATCGTTGCATCAATTCACGATCACGTAGAGACTGTTGCAACTTTAATGAAAAAATACGATATTGGTTTTATCCCACTAGTTTTAAACAAAAAAATCATGGGTGTTATTACCGATCGTGACCTCGTCGTAGGAATGCTTGCGAATCATTTGGATATAGATCAAAGTGTTGAACATTATATGACAAAGAATATTATTTCCATCAATGTTCATAAAAGCATCGCCGATGCCATAAACTTGATGGGAAAAAACAAAATCAAACGTTTAATCGTAACCAATCGTAAAAAAGTGGTTGGTGTTCTATCAATATCAGATTTAATCAATACGAATGTCAATCCCGATATCATCATGAAAAATCTAAAACAAATAAATGAAATCTATCGGAATATTGATCGTTTTGATACGGAAATTGATGAATTCTATCTCTAATTGACAAAGAAAAAGAAAAAAATTATAATAATTATCAGAAAGGAAAATCATATATGAAACATATCATTCCAAACTTAACAACTTTAAAAACAACGATCCAATCCTTATCTAAAAAAACACACGATATGCCAGAGAATGAACAACTTTTCAATACTTATCGACAAGCTCAACTAAAAATTAAACGTCTTACAAATAAAATTATAAAAAAAATAAAATGTATGGAACTGATAGACGAACCCCTTTATTTAAATATGTTACAAATCGATTATTTAACATTAACTCGCAATCAGGAAAAACTTGTCTTTGAATTTGATAATGGAAGTTCCTATTATCTTTATAGTCAAAATCTAAATACTCGTGAAATCTATTATTGCTTAGAAGATACTCTCCAAACTGGAGATGGTTCAATTCGTATCGATTCCAATAATAATATTGCTCTTTCCACTGACAAAAAACGTATAGTATTTACTCTACAAAATGGAAAAATGGTTTATCGATATACTGAAAACCTTTATCCTCGAAAAATTCATTATGATCCTAACGATAAAAAATATGAACGTAACTATCAAACTGAATTATTAACTTATTTTAATCACATGAGATCTTTTAAGCAACTAGAGAAAAAATTGTTGCAAAAGCAAAATTCATCTAAGAATGAAAATGAAAAAGTAAAAACATTAATAAAATAGCTACTATTATTAGTAGCTATTTTATTATACATAAATATCTTTATCTTTCTTATATAATGGAGTAATTTTCTTTGCATCCTGATATTTGGAAACAATAACTGGTCTCTTCTCCTGCAATGTCTTTTTCATATCCAAAACTCTTTGATTTCTGGAGCCTTTAAAGTAAAGATCCAAACTACGTTCCTCTAAAATAAACGGACCATCGACTAAAACATCAATATTCTCTAAGAACTCCATCAAATTAGGATCGTCTAATGTCAATAATTCTTCATACGTATATCCTGTATAACACCATACATTCAAACCAATTTCATGTGCATACTTAGCAATTTCCAAACAAGGCTTAATTTGATACATAGGATCTCCACCACTAAACGTAATACCATCTTGACCAACTAAGGATTGTAATTCTTTTTTGATTGTATCGACATCTTCCCAGTATCCACCATCAAAATCCCAAGTTTCAGCATTATGACATCCAGGACAATGATGGGCACATCCTTGCGTCCAAAGAACAGCTCGAATTCCTTCCCCATCGACGATACTATCGGATTGTAAAGGAGCTGCTAATTTAATTCGCATTTTTCGCAAATCCGTGTTTTACACGATCTTCTACTTCTGCACGTTTCGCATTATTAAAGCGATCTACTGTTCCTACCAAATACCCAGTGATACGACGAATTCTTTCGAATCCTACACCTTCTCCAACTTTCTTTCCTTCTCTTACTTTTTCTTCATTTTTCATAATTTTTCCTCCTTCATTTATGACAATATTCTAAATTATTAATCACTTCAACTGGAACTCCTTCGTAAGCACGTCTACCACAGCCAGGACATACATCACCAATCACACCTACATATCCACACACAGGATCACGATCGACAGGATGATTAATTGCTCCATAACCAATTCCTGCTTCTTTCATAAGACGTACCACTTTTTCAAACGCTTCTACATTTAAAGCAGTATCGCCATCTAATTCTACATAAGTGATATGACCACCATTGGTAAGAGCATGATAAGGAGCTTCTAATTTAATTTTATCATTGATCGAAATATGATAGTAAACCGGAATATGGAAAGAGTTCGTATAATAAGCTCGATCTGTAACACCTTTAATCTTTCCATAAATCGCTTTATCGATATTGACAAATCTTCCACTTAATCCTTCCGCCGGGGTTGCAATCAATGAGAAATTCAAATTATATTTCTCGCTGAATTCATCACATTTCTGGCGCATATGACTAATGATCTCAAGTCCTAATTTTTGACTTTCTGCACTTTCCCCATGATGTTTTCCTGTCAATGCCTTCAAACATTCTGCCAAACCAATGAATCCAATCGTCAAAGTACCATGTTTTAACACCCTACGTAAACGATCTGTTGGTTTTAATTTTTCTCCATCGATCCATACTCCTTGTCCCATCAAAAATGGAAAATTATAGACATGACGATTACATTGAATTTCAAAACGTTCTAATAATTGATCTTTTACTAGTTCTAGTAATTCATCTAACTCCTCATAAAATGCTTGCATATTGGCCATCTCTCCATGAAGTATACCATGTTTAATACCTAGACGAGGTAAATTGATAGAGGTAAAAGATAAATTTCCACGACCAGGTGTAATCGCTTTATCTGGATCAACATGGTTCGCAAGTACCCTAGTACGACATCCCATATACCCAACTTCTGTACGATAATCTCCTGGAACATATCCTTCCAAATTAAACGGCGCATCGATGAAGGAAAAGTTAGGAAACAAACGCTTTGCAGATACTTTACAAGATAACTTGAATAAATCATAGTTAGGATCTTCAGGATTATAGTTAACTCCTTCTTTTACTTTAAAAATAGAAATGGGAAAAATAGGAGTCTCGCTATGTCCTAATCCAGCATCTGTTGCAAGAAGATAGTTTTTCATAACCATCCTACCTTCAGCAGATGTATCGGTTCCGAAATTAATAGAAGAGAAAGGTACTTGTGCACCTGCTCTCGAATGCATCGTATTTAAATTATGAATAAATGCTTCCATTGCTTGATAAGTAATACGATCCGTTTTTTTCAATGCCTTCTCATAAGAAACTTCAAAAATATGTTTCACTTCATCCGAATCCTTTGCAAGTGCATCAAACATACGAATATCAAATTCAATCGAATTCAAGCGATCAATCTCTCGTGCCACACGATCCATATTGATAAACGTTCCAAAGCCACTATAATCTAACAAATCAGCAATTTGTTGTTTAAATTGTTTGCGGAATGTCTTAACAACTCCAGGAGCCATAAAATAGTCGAATGCCGGGATTGCTTGACCACCATGTTGATCATTCTGATTCGATTGAATTGCAATTGCTGCAAGCGCACTATAAGACATAATATCATTCGGTTCACGCAAATGACCATGACCAGTAGAAAATCCATTTTTAAATAATTTATTTAAATCGATTTGACAACAAGTCGTTGTGCCCATTGGCAAGAAATCCATATCGTGAATATGAATTGCGCCACTATCATGAGCCTCCGCAAACTTTGCTTTCATCAAATAAGATTTGGCAAATTCTTTGGAAACCGTACTTCCATATTGAAGCATCGTTCCCATTGCCGTATCACCATCGACATTGGCATTTTCTCTTTTATTATCTTCTTCGTGAGCTGATTTTAATCCCAATCCCTCAATGGTCTTTAAAAATTTATGTAACTTCTTCTCATCACTGAAGACTTGACGAGATTGATTTCTTCTTTCACGATATTCGGAAAATGATTTATATACATCATCATATCCTTGTTTCTTAAGTTGATCTTCGATCATATCTTGAATCTCTTCAATTTTAATCTTATCGTTTTCCTCATAATTCTTTTCGATATCGGCAATCACTTTTTGATACACTTTATTAATATCTTTTTCTGTATATTTCGCTTTTGCCGTTGCCATTTCTGTTGCCTCATCGTCATCGCTGCGAATCGTGCTATCAAATCCCTTTTTGATTGCCAGTGCAATTTTCGTTCCATCAAAGTCCACTTTTTTGCCATTTCGTTTCACAACGACTAACGTTTCTAATTTATCCATCACTTCTGTCACTGTAACACCCTCCTACCATCTAATAACACCTTCATTATAAGACGAGAAATTGGATAAGTCAATCATTTTTTTACATTTTTTTCGAACTTTTGTTCGCCAAAATCGAGCTAGGCTTTATATTTCAATATTTTTCTAAAAAAACTTTTTTTCAAAAATTTACATTTTGTACTTTTTCAATTTTTTACTTATTTTTTTCAAATTAATTTATAGTTAATTATTGCCGTTAATCCCTTTTATTTAAACGATTTTTACTTTCACAATCCAAAAAATTAATTGGTTGTTATCATTACAAAAGATTAAAAAAGCAAAAATTCATTTTTTGCTTTTTTTCATTTTTTCAGAAATTTTTATTTTTCTAAATCAGTTCTTTTAATTTCATTTTCCTTTGGAAGTGTCACCACATCTGAAACGGAACTTGGCTTATAATTGATAATCTTTTGATTCTTAAGTGCCGCATAGATAGATGGTGCTCCAATAAAACTAAATACCCCCACCCAAATACTATCACATAAATTTAATTCATAAAAAGACATGGCAAAAGGAATACCTATCGCAAAAGAAAAAATTAAATTCAAAATCCAGATTTGATAACTTTTGTTGATCCAAGCGAGCGTTTTAAATTTCTGAATAAGTGCCATTAAAATAAAACTAAAAGTTACTGCTATTACCAATACATCTAACAAATGAGTAGGAAAAAAAGCTTCCATCTATTCACCTCCCGCATCTTGTGTGTCACATGGTTCGATTGGAAAAGAACTAAATTTTTCCATAATTTCTTCCATGACATTGTCTTCGCCAAGATTATGATATTCAAGGTACAAAAGATTCACTCTCTCTTTTTCGTCTACCGTCATCGTTCCTTTTTTTAAATAATAATCATAATCTTCTAACAAATGAAGTCTCAAAAGAGCCCTAACACTATTTTTTGTCGTATTCATAACATTGAAATATTTGTGAACTTCTTTTCCAATATATCCTAACATCATTACGACAATTCCAAATGCAAATTGAATCCAATATTGTAAAATAAATTCTATCATATCAATCACTCCATTCCTATTATGTTATATGTCAGAAACGTTCTTTGGTGTATGGAATTACCCACAATTACATATAGTTAGATAGGTGGTTTTATGCGAAAACATGTAATTGTGCTTAGCAGTCTTCTCATTTTATCATGTGGATTATCAGGATGCTTTCATACTCCCCAAAAAGAAACAAAAGATAATATCAATTCCATCATCGAAGAACAAAATAGTAATATTTTAATCAGTATTAATTACCCCATAACCCATATACAAGCCTTTGATAGGATCTTAGACCAGGATGTCGAACACATTTATAACCAATTTAAAGAAGAATACGAGTCATTTCAATCACTTAGCGAAGAATCCGAACTCAATATCGATTATACCTACGATATCGTAAACGAAAGGTACTATAACATCACGCTAACAGTCTTCTTATCAAGCTCTAAATTAGCGCATCCCATTACGGAATTCAAAACCTACGTCTACGATAAAAAAGATAAAAAGCTATTAACCATATCCGATCTATTAAAGGAAAAAGAGCGAGAAAAATTAGTACCAAAAATAGAGCAACAACTATTAACAACCTATCAAGATTGTCTCTTATTAGAAGAAATGCAAGGATATATCACACCATCAACGGATTACTTATTTACGATCGATGATCGTAATCTCACAATCTATTTTAATCCTGATGTTATTACAAGTCATAATTGTGGAATCATAAAAGTTGATATTCCCGTATCTGAACTCTCGTTAGAAATTCCCCTTACTAAAGATGTCTTCCAACCACTTGCTTTTGAAACACCGGTTCAAATTGAAAAAGTAATCGATCCTACCAAACCTGTCGTAGCCCTTACTTTCGATGATGGTCCAAGTAGATACACAAAAGAAATTATCGACATTTTAAAAGAATATGATGCTAACGCTACTTTCTTCGTACTAGGTAATAAAGTAGAACTCTATCAAAAAACCATTCGTCAGTCGATTGCAAACGGAAATGAAATTGGTAATCATTCTTATAATCATAAACAATTAACCAAATTATCTGTATCCGAATTAAAAGAACAAATTGATAAAACACAAAATATACTAAAACAATATACAGGATATACACCACGTCTATTACGTCCTACCTATGGAGCCATCAATCAGAAGATACGATCTAACACCGATTTAAGTATCGTTCTATGGAACATTGACCCCAAAGACTGGAAAATAAAAGATAGTAAAACAATTGCCAATAATGTTTTGACAAAAGTGAGTGACCGAGATATTATTCTGATGCATGATACGAAGAAAAGAACCGTCGAAGCAGTAAAAATAATCGTTCCAGCTCTGATCGAACAAGGATATCAATTGGTAACGATCAGCGAATTAGAAGAAGTGAAATTATTAAACCAACAGTAGATGACTATCATGAAGAAATCGACTTTCTTTTCTTGATCCAAATCGTTTTGACCATTCTCTTCATTTTTGTCACCATCATATCTTTATTAGTACTCTACGATGCCTATTTAAAATTCGATGAAAAAGAAGGACTCTTCAGCGACCAAGAAGTAGAAGAAATTCTCCGTATCATCCGTCTCATCTCCGTATTGATCACTTTAGGTTTCTTGTGGAACACTTATCAAGGTGTTCAAATAGCAAAACAATTAGACGCATATAACCAAAACTTAAAAATTCAACTTTTCAATTCATGGATTTCCATCATTCCCGATTTACTAGCTCTTTACGTAACTTATAATAGCGATAACGAACTCGTTCAATCATTTAATCCAGAAA
Source organism: uncultured Bacilli bacterium (assembly GCA_944332005.1). Classification (GTDB taxonomy): domain Bacteria; phylum Bacillota_I; class Bacilli_A; order RF39; family UBA660; genus CALVRE01. The sequence goes on along the minus strand of CALVJD010000027.1, from coordinate 38,014 downwards.
CATAAAAAACATGCCATAGCATGTTTTCTTAATAATGAACCGTAATATTTGGTAACAAATTACTATCTACGTAAATATATTTCACATTACTCATATCAACGGAAATACTAGCTAACGTTTCTGTTGCCGGCGTTTTTAATTGATAATAAACTTCAGTTGGATTTTCACTCAACCATGAAGAGAGACTATCTACATTCGGAAATAACTGTGTTGGTACTCGTAAATAAACATATTGAGAACTACCAGCCGTTGGCATAGCTGATATTCCTGCTGTTTCTATGGCTGCATCCCAAGTAGATTTGGTATATTTCAAAATGGAAGTCATAACATCATAAGTGCCATCGATTCGATTTTCACCAAACAAAGGATACACAATGGTATGTAATTCACCATTCGCACTGGTTGAATTACCATAAATCGATCCAGCTTGACTACCATCTAGAATTGCTACGCCAACATTTCTTACTACTTCTACCGTACCATTACTACTAATTTGAATATGGTCTCGAATATCAGTCCCTTCGATACTACGAAGCGGCTCCGCTAAATTAATCATGCGAGTAACAACCGTTCCATCTTGTGCTACAATCTTTAATCTTAGTATAGCATTATCCCCAATATTGTTTATTGTTTTTGGAAAATCAGGGACTGGTTCTTCTCTCGGTGTCAAAGAAAACGAACTAATCTTAAATGCATACTTATAAGGAGATACTCCATTGTAAGAAAATTCAAGTGGCTTCAAAGTTTTATTAGCATCACTTGTATACTGATAAGTCGTAAACTTGGTATCACTATGCTTACCAATTTGATTATATTGCGAATAAGTACCATCAGTATAGACAAAACGCATCAAAGGATAATATTGAGAATCCATCGAAGTAGCCGCTATGGCTCGACTATCAATCGAAAAAGTATAGGCTGTTTTTTCTTTAAAAGCATAACGAAACCATTCCTGATTCGTCCTATAAATAGAAGCCGAATCTACTACTAAAGCTTCGCTATTTTCCAAAGTCACAAACTCTGCTTCTTCTCTTGTTTCTACTACTTTACTAGCTAAAGCTTCAAAATTATTATCATCTGCATAAACACTCTTTCCATCGACGACAATACTAGAAATCGTTCGATCAGAATCAACAGCAATAATTTGTCCACTATCCCCACTAACTTCACTTGACTTTAAATAACGATACGTATTATTGGTGGCTGTTCCCGTTGCTTCTACGATACCATCCATTTTTCCACCATTTAAAACATCATTCGGAATCGTATCCAAATATCCTAAACTAGCTAATTCGTAGATCGATACATATCTTTTTTCATCAGTATCAATTGTCATTCCATGTTCCATCAAATAAATCTCTGCTGCATCATAGATCTCACTCAACTGTTGATCATAACTTTTCTCACGTGATTGACGAATAATACCACTAATAATCGGTGAGGCAATAAGAGCTAAAATTCCTAACACGATGATCACTGCTAACACTTCAACCAATGTAAATCCTTTTCTCTTCATTTTATCGAACCTCTATCTTCTTTATTATTAATTTACCATATTTCCCTATTTTTGACAAGAATATTAGCATTTATGAATCAAATGTTATATAATAATAATAGGTGAAATGATGAAAAGTTTTAAAGAGAGTTTAAAAATGATTGCCCTAAAAAAGTGCTTGCTTTATTTAGGACTTGCAGTTCTAATTGGAATTGCTTTATGGAGTCAAGATGTTTCTGATTACTTCAAGCCAGAATGTGTAATTGATAGTGTCCAAGATGTTGCTCGTTGTCAAGGGGAAAATAAATATGTAGAAGTGAACTTCGATACTATCTATCAAACCAATTATGCTTACACGATCAACGAAAAAGAAACAGGTCTATTCGTCGATATCGATCTAGATGGATATAGCTTAATTGCTGTCGTACCAATCAGCTACGAAGAAGATCTATTCAGTGGTGACAAAACAACGGTTCATGGTACCCTAGAAGTATTTCAAGATGAAGCAATGATCGACGGTTACCAAAAAATTCAACAACAATATTTAGAAGAATTTAAAGATGATGCGACCGAAGAAGAAATCTTAGAAATGTTTCTTCCTTATCAATTAAATGCTTACAATGGAAAGAAAAGTGACATTACCCTCAATATTCTTCTCTTTATTATTCCATTCATTGTTGTTTGTTGTTTTGCTATTTACCATTTCTATCGTTTTATCAAACCAGACATGAAACAAATATATGGTAAAAAAGATTCTCAAAGAGAAGAAACAATCAAGAAAATGGAAGATGAATATTTACATAAAGAAAAAGAATATCAAAAAAATTCGCTCACGCTTACCGAACACTATGTGATTCAAAAGACAACTTTTCTTTTAAAAGCGAATCAAATCGACAATATCGTATGGATCTATAACCGTATTATCAAGCAATATGGAAGAGAAGTAAATCGTTTCTTGATTATATGCTTTAACGACGGAACGAGTATGAATATTCGTGCCAAACAAGAAGAATACGATAAAATAGTAGAAATCATTCAAACAAAAAATGATCATATTTTATATGGTTACAAACCAGAATACCAAAAAGCATGGAAAAATAATTCAGCACTTAAAAAGGAATCCTAAGATTCCTTTTTATTTTTTAATTTTTCTTTATATTCCTTACATACCTCATCTAATTCCTGAATCAACGCATTCCAAGCTTCTTCCGTTTCCACTCTCGCACCACTCGCATAAATATGACCACCACCATTAAAATGTGTCGCTACTTCATTGATCACAGGTCCTCTAGAACGAATGGAACCACGGATTAACTCCCCATTTTTATCAACCGTAAAAATACACCAAACGAGAACTTCTTCAATATAGTTAAATTCACTTACCATATTACGAGCAGCAGAAGCATCGATACCATATTCTTCTAAAACTTTTGCATCAATACGTAAATAGGCAAGCCCATTCTCCGTTATTTCAAAATGATTGGCAATGTATCCCTGAAATTTAATATCTCTGATAGAACGCATGTAAAGCGATTCGTAAAGATTTGTAAAATTAATATTCGTTCTTTGAATCAACTTTGATACTAAACGAAATGTTTTCGGAGTCGTATAATAAAACATAAAACGATTCGTATCAGCAACAATTCCAATATACAACTTTTCAGCTGCTTCCTTAGTCATTACTAACTTCGTACGAAAAACCAGTTCAATCACCATTTGAGAAGCACTACTAGCTTCTTCATCAATCCATTCCAAATCACAAAAATTTTCGATAAACGGATGATGATCAATCTTAATGGCCTCTTTAAACTTATCAGGATCTACCCCATCTACCCTCTTTTTATCAGGCGTATCGGTAACAATCAATAAAGCATCTTGATACATTCCTTCTTCAAACTTGTCTAGCATTCCCAAATATTTAAACTTAGAAACAGGAAACCCAACCGCATATACTTTTTTATTTGGAAATGTATTTAAAATAATATCACGTAAGGCAATGGAACTAGCCAAAGCATCAGGATCCGGACCAACATGACGAGCAATCACAATTGTATCATATTTCTTAATCTTTCGATAAATCTTTTTATAAATATTGTTTGTGAACATAATAATCCCATTCCGTTCTATTCCTTTCCATTATAACAAAAGAAACTAAAAAAAGAAATACTTAGCCTATGTTCCATTCTTTATTTCATCACCATTCCTATACAATAAGTTGCATGACTAGATCATCATTATCATTATTTTTTCATTTTAGTAGTTCATCCAATAGCAATAACAATGAATGAATAGAAAACAAAAAAACGGCTTCACACCGTTTTACTATTTTCATCATAGCTTTTCTAAATTTCCAAAGGAGATATTGTCATTACCATTTTTTTACTAATACTTATTCGTTCACAGTTAAACTATTTGGTACTAAAATGTGTAGTCTGCACAAGTACATACTGGTAATCTTATGTACTCATTACTTATTATTCGTTTTTTTATTTTGGTTATGTGAGGTAGTTTCTGGAAGTTTTACCCCTTTTACTTTTTGATAATAAGTTGCATTTACAGCAATTCCCAAAACTAATATATACGATAGAATATAAATCCACATCATCATGATAATAATATTGGACATACTACCATAAAATAAGTCATAGTTTGCAAAATTAGATACATAATAAGAATAAATAGCAGTTACTAAAACAAAACCAAGCGTCGTTAAAAAAGCGCCACGATTCATATAACGACTTGGAATTCGTGTATCAGGAGCTATTGTATAAATTACTTTAATCACATAGAAAATAACGATAAAAGCAATCGGCCATTTCAATAAAACAAAAACTAAATAAACTTCTTTTGTTAGAAAACTAAGAACATCCCACTTTAATAACCACGCTAAGATCGTATTACCAAAACCTAATACAATTAACGAAGTAAAGAATAAAGATATTAATAGCATTGCCATAAAAAAGGCTTTTATACGACTTTTTAAATAAGAATCATTAGGAATATCATAAAGCGTGTTTGATGCAATAATGATAGAATGTGGTCCATTTGAAGCTAAAATAAAACCCGTTATCATAAATATGAGAACATTTGCATCTAATCCTTGTCCACTGATAAAAGGAAGTAAAATTTCCGTAACTTCGGCAGGTAATGCTTGGTTCATAAAACTGATCAATGATTCGATAGAAATGGAAAATAAAGACGCAATATAACCAATTAACGTAATAATTGGGATAATAGAAAGAACTAAAAAGAAAGCAAGTTGGCCAGGCAAAATACGCATAACTGGTTTACCGATAATATCTAATAGACGTTTGATGATTTGTTTCATTCTTTCCATGGCATTCTTCCTTTCAAAAAAGCAAAGAAAATCTTTGCTTAATTATTATTTTCTTCTTTGGCTGTACGCATATCGAGAGTTGCTTCATTAACAGCATCATCGATTGTCTTGATTGCATCTGTAATCATGCTATATCCAACTGCAGCTCCAAATCCATGCGCTAATTCTTTCATTTCTTTATTTAATTTACGAATATAAGCAACAATTTGTTTCTCATCATATCCAACTAAATAAATTAAGAACTCATTTCCACTAGTACGCAAAATATCGCTATTTGGAATTTGGGTTTTAATTAAAATATTAGCAGCCTCTTTAATAACATTGTCTCCTTCTTGATGACCATAATTATCATTAATATAAGCAACGTTATTCAAATCGACAATAACAATCGACTGTGGATAAACTTCGCTCTCATCCCAAGCCTCAATATTATCATTGAGATAATTTCGGTTTTTAAGAGAAGTTAACTGATCGATATATTTAATCTTATCACCTTTACTTAAAGAAGCTTGCTTCTTCTCCATATGAATATATTTATATAATCCAAAAATGGCAAATAAACCAACAGTTCCTCCTAGAATAATGGTAATAATCGTAAGAAAAATATTATTTCCATTATGAAAATCTAATAATGTTCCATAAGCAGGACTTGTAAATGTTCTTTCGTTGATAAATGATAAATAAAGATCGAAAAATTCAGCAAACACGCTATTTGCATTAATATCTCTTACTATAAATTGATAAGAAGAAGGTAAATAAAACGTATAATCTTTCGTAAAACGTTCTAATTCATCATGAACGTAATATTCATAAGTTGCTTCGTCAATCGCAATAATACTAGAAGATGTTTTCATTTCTAATAATTTATTGATACTATCAACTTCTGTTATTTTAACATCTTGTGCTTGTAGATAATCGGCGATTTTTGTCCCTTTTACCGCTAATACTTCTTTCCCTTTTAAAGAGTAAAGTGAATTCATTACTAAATCATAATCGACATCCGATAAAATAACAACTGCTTCATCATCAGTCGATACTGTATCATAAACATCCATATCATAAGTAGTATTGGCATTGGTTCCGTAGAAGAAATCAATTTTATTTTCATTAAAAGCTGTTAACAAAGCCTCCATACTACTATACTCATTATAACTAATTTCAATATCAGCCAATTTTGAGAAAGCTCTCAGAATATTACTATTGATACCAGCTAATTTATTTTTATAAATAGTATCGTAAGGACGATTGTCGATAAAACCATAAACGTATCGTTTGCTTCTAAAATCAGCCTTTTCTTTCTCCCCAACTTGTTTATATGTAAAATAATGACTAGAGAAATACTTATTAAAAGAATTTTCAAAATGATCGCTCGCCCATTTCTGATAATATTTTCGAATAATCGTATTTAGGCGATCTGTACTTCCTAACGTCAGTACATAATTTTCGTTCAATCCTTCTAATTGATAAGCAATATGAAAATCAGCATTCTCAACCACTTCTTTTAAATATACGAGTTGTGGTACAACAATCGCATCGATTTCACGCTCTATCGAATCTTCTTCCTCCGATTCAGTACCAATCAATGCTGAAATAAGTTCGGCTCTCGTCTCATAAGCTTTAAACGTGACATCTAAACCACTGAAATAAGCACTCACTTTTTCTAAATCAGCATTCGTAACACCAATCGTAAGATTTTGAATTTCATCTAAACGATTGTATTTCACTTTTTCCGCCGTAATGAGTGACAAGGTATCTTGATAAACTAAAATATCGTTTTCTTCTACTGTTTCTTTAATTTGAAAAGCATATTCACTTGCTGGTTCATTCTGATAATTCAACGATATTTTATTGAATTCTAATCCAGTATCTTTTTCTAATGCTGTTAAGAAATCAAAAAATACACCTTCTCCATTATAATTGAATACAGGAATATTATTGGTAATCGCTAAATCGATTACTTTATTTTTATTACTTTCGATCCATTGTTTTTCTAAAATGGTCAAAGTTGTATTTTTATCTTCACCTGTAAAATAACGATATACTCCAAAAGAAACAATCGCAACAATCAAAATAGCGAAAAGAGTAATCCATATTTTTTTATTTTTCATTTTTACCACCTATTCATGATAATTCCATTGAAATCCAACACTCGTTTTATGCTTATAACCAATATATGGATAAAATTCACTTTCTTCATCTTCATCACATGTTAAAAATACTTGAATATCATAATATTCTTTCTCTTCATCTGATAAAAATTCTAATGTTTTATCGGCATAAGAGACTGCTGTGATTAAATCCGTATCTTTTTTGACATCAATAATAAAATTCATAATGCGTCCACTCATATGATAGCTAACTGTATTCACATTCTCATTTTGCTTTAATTCTTGTTCGATCCGTTTGATTGTATCATCACTTACTTTCACATCATCGATACCGTCTAAACGATTCCCATAGACACTTTCTCCTGCATTAGGAAGTACTAATTCACATATTGCAAAAATAGCTAGTCCCATTATCACTAAGAAGATAAGTCCACCGATGATATAAAATTTATGTTTCTTCACAAATTCCATAACGTCACTCCAATCGTATTTTCATTATACTATATTCTACGCCTTTTTTCAAACTAATATTTCTCGAGTTCTTCCACCAATAATTTACTAACTATCTGAGGATTTGCTTGACCACGAGACTCTTTCATGATCTGACCCATTAAATATTTCGTTGCACGATCAAGTCCTTTTTTATAATCCTCAATCGAACTAGGATTTGCTTCGATTACTTTCTTTACCATAAGAAGTAATGCATCCGTATCTTGAATTTGTTCCATTCCAAGAAGTTTCGCTAATTTCTTTGGACTCTCTTTTTTCTCTAGGAAAACAGGTAATAATTCTTTCCCCTGCTTACTAGATAATTCTCCACTCGCAAGTAAATCGATAAAACTGGTAAAATAATCAGGATTTAAATTCAAGTCATCAAGTGTCATACTATTTTTATTTAAATAACTGAGTAAATCTCCTGTAAGAATATTAGCTGCTACTACTGGATTACAACGTTCTTTAATTCTTTCTAAAAACATCGATAAATCAATATTAGCAATCAACGTTTTAATATTATTTTCATTGATGCCTGCTTCACGATAAGATTTTCTTAGTGCTGCTGGTAAAACAGGTAAAGAATCAAGCGTTTCTTGAATCCATTCATCACTAATCGTCACATAAGGAAGATCCGGTTCTGGAAAATAACGATAATCGTTTCCCGTCTCTTTCATGCGCATCAATATCGTCGTATTTGTTTTATCGTCAAATCTTCTTGTTTCTTCATGAACTTTCTCACCACGTTTTAACATTTCTGCTTGTCGGTTTATCTCATAACGGATACTCGTTCCAACATAACTGATAGAACCAATATTTTTAATTTCCACTTTGGTGCCAAATTGATTACTTTCTTCCTCTTTCAAAGAAACGTTCGCATCACATCGCATACTTCCTTCTTCGATCTTTACATCACTAATACCTAGATAAAGCATAATCTCACGAAGTGTTTCCAAATAGGCAACTGCTTCTTTATCATTTGCAATTTCTGGTTTACTGACAATTTCGATAAGCGGTACTCCAGCACGATTAAAATTAAGAAGAGTCCCGTTCAAACTATGAATGCTTTTACAAGTATCTTCTTCGATATGAATACGTTCAATTCCAATTTTTTTCGTATAACCATCGACTTCGATCTCTAAATAACCATCATAACCAATTGGCGTCTCTTGTTGTGTAATCTGATAACCTTTTGGCAAATCTGGATAAAAATAATTTTTTCGATCAAAATGCATTACTTGATTAATCTTGCAATGACAAGCAAGTGCTGCCTTCAAGGCCATGTTGATCACTTCTTTATTTAATTTAGGAAGCGTTCCAGGATAACCTAAATCAATGACTTCCACATTCGTATTAGGTTCATTGCTAAACGCATTTTTGGCATGCGAATAAACTTTTGCCTTACTTTTTAGTTCAACATGAACTTCTACTCCGATTGTAGGAACTAACATGTTCTACCTCCTTTCGGATCTAAATCTAATTTCAATTCTTTTTCAATATAAGAAGCTAACGTATAAATCTTTTCTTCCATGAAGTAAGAGCTGATAATATGCATACCAATTGGTAAATGTTCATGATTAAAACCAATTGGTAAACTCATTCCTGGAAGACCAGCCATATTGACTGGTATCGTAAGTAAATCATCATAGAAACTCTTCAAAGCGTCGTCACTTTTGACTCCAAAATCATAAGCGACATTGGTATTCGTCGGACCAATGATTAAATCGTATTTTGTAAACACCTCGCGAAATGCCTTTGTCATCTCATTACGAAGTACCAAAGCCTTATGATAATAAATATTAGCATTCTCACCGCTTAAAACATAAGACCCAATCATAATACGACGTTTTACTTCACGACCAAATCCTTCCGCACGACTCTTCTTATACAATTCTTCTAAATCAGAAAACTCATCCGTCACATGACCAAACTTAATACCATCAAAACGTGCCAAATTAGAGCTTGCTTCTCCTAATGCAATAATTTGATAAAGGGGAATTGCATATTCTAGATAAGGAATATCGATATAGTCAATCACACAACCAGCTTTTTCTAGTAAAGCAATTACCTCTTCTACTTTATGTTTGACTTCTCTATCAACCGTATCACTCATATAGTAATTTGGTACGGCAATTTTAAGGCCACAAACGTCTTTCCCTAATGCGTCAATATAATGTCCAACAGGTGTATCAGAACTTGTCAAATCATTCTCATCTGATCCACTGATTGCTTCTAGTAAAATCGCATTATCTTCGACATTTTGCGTCATTGGGCCAATTTGATCTAGACTAGATGCAAACGCAATTAAACCATAACGAGAAACACGACCATAAGTTGGTTTCAATCCCACTAATCCACAAAAACTAGAAGGCTGACGAATACTACCACCTGTATCACTACCAAGTGCTAAAGAAACTAAACGTCCACTTACGGCAGCTGCACTTCCACTACTACTTCCCCCTGGAACTTTCGTTTCATTCCAAGGATTAACTGCATAAGGAAAATAACTAGTCTCCCCTGTCGAACCCATGGCAAATTCATCCATATTAGTCTTTCCTATAATAATCATATGTCTCTCTTTGATTTTCTTTATGACGGTTGCATCATAAATGGGATCAAAATCATCTAACATATGAGAAGCACAAGTTGTACGTAAATTTTTGGTCACAATATTATCCTTAATGGCAATCGGAATTCCAAATAATAAATTATCTACTTCCAGATTTTCTAACTCTTTAGCCTCTTTCAATGCTTCTTCTTTATTTAACGTAATAAAAGCATGATAATCATGTTCTTCTATCTTGGCAAATGCTTCTTCTACTAAATCGATTGGTTTGATGGACTTACTTTTTAGTAGTTCATGAAGCTCTTTGATACTTTTACTTAAATAATTAGTCATTTAACACCTTTGGAACCACCACGTATCCATCAACTACGTGTTTGGCATTTTTAAATATTTCATCTTTCGTAAGCATATCTCCAACTTCATCTTCACAAAACTTATTTTGATTATTCGTTGGTGCAATTAAAATTTCTCCATTCTCATCGATATTCACTTTATTGATTTTATCAATTTCCGTTAAAATGGAAGCAAGTTGTACACCATACTTTTCTTTTTCTTCAGGACTAATTGCTAATCTTGCTAAATTGGCAACATGATCCACTTGTTTTTCACTTAGTTTTTCCATTGTTTCACCTTCCTAAAACAAAATATTAGGATAAACCTAAACATTAATATTATAGCATATCTTCATTTCTTTTCGTTAAAAGAAGCAAAAAAAAATGAGAAATTATCCCATTTTAATAACGATAATATGATCAAACATTAAAAATTTATCATTCCACATAATACTGATACCAAAGTGCTTATTCTTAATGGAATCTCTTTTCAACAAAAAAAGAGGGTCTTATCATACCCTCCATACAAGAAAAGATTATTTCTCTTCTTTCCCACTTTTTGCGTTCTGATCAGAAGCTTCTAATTTAGCTAACACTTCTTTTGTAGCTACGATAGCTTTCTCACGAATAGAATTAGCTGCTTTTTCTAATACTGGCGTTCCTTTTTCAACTGCATAATCGACAAGTTCTTCCGCCATATCTTGAATTTGTTGTGCTTTTTTCTTAGCAATTTTTACAACTTTTTCTTTATCTAATTCTTCGATTTCAGATTTCAATTGATAAAGTTTAATTTCAAATTCTTCTTTTACTTCTTCAGCATCGATATCTTTAATTTTAGCAATCATTTCATCGATTTTTTCCTTTAATTCTCTTCTTGTATCTTTTCCTGATTTAGGAGCAAATAGAACTCCTAATCCAGCTCCGATTGCAGCTCCTGCCAAAAATTTTCCAAATCCACTACTTTTCTTTCCATTTTTACTCATTTTCATCTTCCTCTTTTCTTTCTTTTTTATTGAAAAAGCCTAAAACAGTATTACTGATAAAAGCAACTGCTCGATCAGTCATAAGGGTAAGGGCATCAGCTGAACGATCGACGATGTTAAAAACACCATCTAATTTAGCTGACTTATTGCTAACATCATCGATTAAGTAATCGACTTTCTTTAAAGTTTTCATAAGTCGTAATACAAAAATCGTCAGTACTACTAAGAGAATACAGCCTAAAATACATACGACAATAATAGCAAACGCTGTCATATCGACCATTATTCATCATCCCTCTTTTCATACATGGAATCAATTAACTGAAAAAGATCACTTTCTTTTAAATCTAACTCTTCTTTGGAATCCTCCAATTTATTTAATTCTTCAGCAACCATATTTTCCTCTTCTTCTTTTTGAGGTTCAGATGGTTCTACTGAAAAGTCCTCATCAAGTAGATCTCCTTCATCCGTTACATCCAATTCTAAACCAGATAATTCATCGATTTTGGCATTTTTTTCAACTCGTGTCTTTGGTTCTTCTGTCTTTACCTCGATTGTTTCATGATCGACCATATCTAATTCGTCAAAGATATCTTTTTCTTTCATAATTGGTTCTTCTTCCAATGCTTCTATTTCTTCTACTTCTGTCTCATCATTAAACAAGATCGAATTATTAAACATCGTATTTTCCAAATCATCCTCTAACGTCCCATACGCTTTTTTACGGACATCATCAACAGTAAGTACTCGTGATGTTGGAGTTCTTGTAACACTTGTTCCCTTACTAGAAATATCTTCTTTATGATAATTTTTATCGAGAACTCCATACACTGGTGAAATAATCGGGCTTGGTGCGAATTTCTTTTTCTCTTCTTTTTTTCCACCCATATAAGTTTCTTTCTTAGGAACCGGTGCAGGAGCAACCTTTGGTTTTGGTTTTTCCACAGGTTTCGGTTGTTCTAAATTGACAAAATCTTTATCATCAAAGAAGACAGGAGTTCGAAGTTTTTCCTCTCTTCTAAGCGTTTCATTCTCCGTAATATCCCTCGTTTTTACCTCTTCTCTTGGAGATGGTGCCGGTATTTCTACTTGCATCACTTCCTTTTTAATAGGAGTCTCTTCGACTTCCACTTCTTCTGTAAATAAATTCTTGATTTTATCCATAAAACCCATATTTACCACCTCTAATTTTATTCTTCTCCAGTTGGAGTACTATCATCCACTACTTTTAAGAAATTATTACTTGTATCTTTCTTAGAAGCAAAGATGTCATATTTTTCTTCCTGATTGACAAAATAATCATCATTCAACATCAATTTAATCACATTATTATTAAATTTGACTGTCGATAAAATATAGGAAGCATTTAAAACGACTAATTCAATATCATCTTTATTTACTAATGCTTCAATTTTCGCATAATTATACATAAATTCTATAAAATAGTATCCTGTATCTTCATCGATATTAATTTCCAAATAACCATCTTTATCGTGAATGCTGATGGCTCTTGAATAATAAGCATCCGGATTCACCTCATATTCAACTTCTCTTTGATGATAATAACTAACCGCATCAATATATAGATAATAGTAATTACCATCCGAATAAAGTTTTTCATTCAAATCGTTGGTATCGATATAAGTTACGCCACGTGGAACATAGTACTTATATCCCTTCCCAACACGATTATATAATTCATTATCCTTTGATAAAACAACATTCACCGTATTATCGATACTGTTCGTGTCGATTCGCACCATTGTACATCCGGTTAAAAGAAGCGTTACTAAGAAAAGAATTATGATCTTTTTCATATTTCACCACTCTTACTATAAGTATAACAGATTTTTCCATTCTTGGATAGATTTTTTCCGATCTTTTGTACATCAAATGTCTACTTTTTCTTGGTTACTTCGACAAAGTAAATGGGGTTCCCAAGCGACACAAATTTACTTTCATATTCCGTCGCAATATTATCTTTTATCAGTTCGTCTTCGTATAAATTCAAAGATAACTTACTTAGTTCATAACCATAATTGGTAAATGAAATTAAAGAATATTCAAATAATTTACGATTATCTGTCTTCATCTTAATTTGATAATCTCCTCGAAAAAGAGAATCGTATCTTGTTAAAAAAGGGGTACTTGTAAGTCTTCTTTCTTCATGACGATTCTTAGGCCAAGGATCAGAAAAATTAAGATAAATCGTATCAACCTCATGATCGAAGACATTCTCGATATAGGAAGCATCCATACGAATTAAACGAAGATTAGGAAGATCGATATCTTGCAATTTATCAATCGCTCTCACAATGACACTATCAAATTTTTCAATTCCAATAAAATTAATTTCTGGATATCTTTTGGCATTTTCAATGATGAAATTTCCTTTTCCCATTCCAATTTCGATATGAAGAGGATGCTCATTTTGAAAAACATCATGAAAATGTCCTTTATATTCTTCTGGGTTTAAAAGTAGATAAGATGATGATTCAATTTTTTCTTTTGCACCCTTAACATTCTTCAACCTCATATTACCACCTTTATAGATTATACCATACCCATTCTTTTATCACAACTAAAAAAACCTTTATAAAATGTCACGCAAACTAAACGAACGCATATAATGAATTAGAAATGTAAGGAGTGTGTAAGTATGAAAAAAGATCGCAATTGTGGCACAACGCCATACCCTGTTTATCCAACTTATCCGGGAATGGGACCTGGTCCTGTTATGACAAGTGGGGCTATGCCAATGCAAAACGGTTATATGGCACCTTATCCACAACCAATGCCAGCACCAATGCCGATAGGGCAAACAAATGGATATGGTTGTGGAGGTAATGGAAATGATAATACACAAGAAAAAATAAATAGAATGGAGCAACAAATTCAAAACTTAGACCGCAGAGTTAGTCGCCTTGAAAATATGGTCAACAATAAAACAACCAGTTTTGCCAACAATCAATATGCAGATGCAAATTACCATGTAATGTAAAAATAAAACAATAAAATGGATTCTAAAAATAAGAATCCATTTTTAGTTGTAATTAATCGTTAAGCCGCAAGCACGAGGCGGAACGAAGCGTCGCTGTAAGACGTCCCAGTGTAGCGACCGAAGTGGAACTGACCTGCGAGAACACCATCGTAGTGACCGCCGCCTCGATTGAACCAGGGAGCGGACGAGTCCACAAACCGAGAATGGTCGGAATACCACTGATTATGCGGTCTTGATCCACCGTCACTATCGGCAAAGGTCACAAATGGTCCCATCTCTCCTGTCGCATCTCCCAAAATACGATTTTGGTAAGTCGTTTGAGTACTATTGCTTAAATAAACATCAAAATATTTTGAATCATAAGTTTGGATATTCGTTCCATTAAACCCACTACTTCCATAATTTCCAGATACATAAGATGCCATATATTCATGCGTCCCTCCTGACATATCATATACTCCTGTGATATTCCCCGTCGTACTAGCTAAATACCCTATCTCCGTATTATATGCTTGATTATAAGCACTTCCGTTTCCATAAGTACCAGGATGCCTTCCTTGCTGAATGGTAAGTAAGCTACTACTTCCGGTTATAAAAGAGTTGTTGTTATTGATATTGATTTCCCCATTGATTCCATAAATAGAATGACTTAAATAAGCAACCGCTCCCCACTCCGTATTCTTCATCATATGCGAATCATTCTCTCTTGAATAGTTATAAGCATTCACAAACATATTATAAACCGTTTGACTTCGAATCGATGATTGATTCGGTTTTACAGTGATATTAGAAATACTTCCTGTTGACTCAAACTTCCCTACCCAGAATCCATCAACGTTCATACTAATGAATGCAGGATGCGTCATGTATTCGCCATTATTGCAGTTTCCTGTTTCTCCACTTAACATTGGAGTAACACAACTTTCTCCTTCGATATCTGTCGTATTATTCGTATCAAAAATAATATCAATCGAATGAGCGAGCATTACAGTATCTGTTCCATTTACATTCCAGAGTCGATATTTATATTTCGGTATCCAGACAAAGTAGGAACGAATGTCACTTTCTAAAATGATATCTCCTACCTTGTATTCTTTACTTGGATGATCGATTAAATGAACCGCATTCGCCCACTCTTTTTCACAATAGTTATACCATGCCTGAGTAGTATCTGCATAGGTTACGGTTCCATCATCGGATATTGTGACAGGAATCAAATCAGTACCTAGATTGGGCTTTGCTACATTGTTACAATTACCGGTAATGCTTCCTGCACTTTCCGATAATTCGTAGAGTTCATCTAATGCTCCTTGAACATCGATATGACTCGTCCCACTACTACTATTATCATATCCTACTTCCTTTGCTTCATATAGTGTTGTGACCTCATAAACACTAACAGAAGCCATGAGTAATCCGCCCAATACAAACGACGTTAGTTGCTTTACGTTACTTTTCATCCTATCATCCTTTCAGCACAAAAAGAGGGGTATAAATACCCCCCCCCCCGTGTGCATATAGTTAACAAAAAAACGATTGCTTTTTCATTGATCTGTATTCACTTTGCACACTATATTACTATTTTGTTTTCTGTTTTTACTTTATCAAAAGGCGATTATTTTGTCAATTACTGGTTTTAGAACTAGTAGTTTTCATCCAGCTATTTTCTTTCGACAAACAATGTACCACTGATATCACAACTGCTACTTTCTGGTGCTGGATTAGGAACATCCAATTTAACAACAACTGGAACTTTAAAAGCCGATCCAAAGGCAATACAAGTTCCTGGTTGTAAGATACGAAGACGTTTGACAATTTCATTTGTGATATTTGGAACCATTTCTTTAATGTAAGAAACATCTCGTGGATGTAACATTTTAAAAATTAAAAAGTTGGTACATTGTGAGAGTGATGTCTCTGATAATTCACTTGGTCTTTGTGAAATAAGTCCAAGGATAACGCCATATTTACGTCCTTCTTTTGTTATACGTTCAAATATGTTATATCCTAATAAGTTAATATCATTATCGTTTTGGACATAACGATGGGCTTCTTCCAAAATAATATGAAATGGTAAAGAAGCACGCTTATCAAGATCTTTAGCATAATCAAATAGAAGTTTCGAATAAATTTTCGTAATTGTTTTTGCCAAACGATCATCGACAAAGTTGATATTAAAATTGATAATTTGAGCTTTTTTTCCATCATGAGCGGTTAATAATCCGCGAATATATTGTTCTCTTGTTACATATTCTGGATAACTAAAATAAACACTCGTTTCACTATTCAGCAAGGAGTGAAGTCGAACTTTTAAAATGTTCGCTTCATCATATACTTTATCACTTTTTAAAACACCTTCTGAGATAAGTGCAAAATCGAAGGCATCAGATAAGTCTTTTAAAGTATAGGCAAAGGTTCCATCTGGCATGGTAAGCTCTAAATCTTCTGCTAAAAATGATTCGATAAAGGTGGTAATTAATTCCATTTCGCGAATTTTACCAGTTTGATCGATTTGTAAGCATTGTTTTAATGGTCTCGTATATCCAGGTTGGAAAATTGGCGTCTCTAAATTTAATTCTTTCGTATTATAATACGATAAAACAGAGAAGATTTGATCGCGAATTTGAGCTGGTGGTCGTCCACTACTTAAAATATCCAATAAAGCTCGAGCAATAATATCATTTTTATGTTTGATGACAAGTTCTTCTTCACGTGCAAAAATAGTCACTAATTTCATAGCTTTTTCAATAATTGGTAGCTGGGATGCTTTTTCAGCTCCCAAGAGTAAGGCAATGTCATCTAAACTTAGTAACCATAATGGAATTTTTAAAACTTCGGTTTCACTGAAATGGGTGTTCGTAGTATAAGTTTTAAAATTAATTTCAGGAATCAGATCGTGTAATTTATTAAAGGCATTGTGATATTCGCCATAAGCATCAAAGATTAAAATGCTTGCACGATAGGCAACCGATCTTTGTTTTTCAAATAAATTTTGAATAATACGTGCGATACTCCAAGATTTACCACTACCGGTAGATCCGAAAATAGCAAAGTGATTGCTGAAAAATTGATTGATATTGATACCAATTTTCACACCATCGTATATAGGACTTGTGCCTAAATAAAGATCTTTATTCTCTCGGTAATTATCAACACCAATAATAAGAGGAATTCTTTCTTTGGAAATTAATTTAACGGTAGCTCCAAACGATGGTTTACGAATAACTCCAAATACAAACTGATTATTTTGAAGTTCTCCTAACATATTGACATATGCAACTCCTTCTTTGATGTCAGTAATTTCCCCTACGATTTTATGTGTACTATCTTCCATCAAGACATGAAGATTGATTAAACTTTGATATTTATCAAGTTCGATATTTAAACGTATTAAGATCACATTTTCTTCAATTCCAATAATGGTTCCTAACATATTTACATCTCCTATTCTATAATCATTATACTGACTTTTCAATCTTTTGTAAATAAAAAAACATCTGATTTCCAGATGTTAATCTTTATAATTTTTATATGCATTATGTAAGTAATAATATGGTATTAATAAAGTTAAAATATTGACTAAAATAAGACCAATATTATGTTCTAAATGCATAAAATGTAACAATGGTGGTAAGAATAGGCAAATTCCAAGTATAATGGTAAAGATTGATTTTTTATTAGATAAACATAAGCCAATCACTTCTGACAATACTTGGAAAAGCGAAACGCCATAAAAAGCAAGTAATTGATAAAAAGCTTCCTATGCCGAAAGCTCTGTTTCTGCAATATCAGCATCGCCAATTAGAAAATAAGCAAGTAAAATGGATGCGACTCCTAATATGATTCCTAAGCTACTAACAATGCGTAAATGTTTTGTTCCACTTCTCATAAAATCCTCTTTATCAAATAAAAGCGTCTCTTAAATACACATTTACTCCCGGTAATGTGTCAACGATAATCGTTCCCATCTTCATGACTTTGATAAACCCTAGTCCTGTAATTACAATATCTTGATTTCCTTTTACTTTTAAAAGGTGTCTTTCCCATCCTATCACTTCTGAACTAGCTTGATATTTTCGTTCTATCAATAATTGATTCGAAACATAAAATGTTAAATTATTGTCATCTTGACACTCTAATTGTAAAAGTCCTGTAATCAAAAAGGTTTGTGTTTTTTTCACTTGATAAGTAATAGGTCGAATTTCTTTTTTTGGTAAAACCCTCTTCCATAAAGAAGTATCAATTTGATTGAGAATGCTTCCTTCTTCTAGAATACCAGGGGTATCAATTAATGTTAACTCATCATCAATTGGTACTTTAATTTCAGTTAGCGTCGTAGAAGGTAACATACTAGTAGTAAGAGTTCTATTTAAATCTGAATAATGATAGATAATCTGATTCATCATGGTCGATTTCCCAGCATTGGTATATCCTACCACATAGACATCTTTTGAACTTTGATATTGACGAATCTTTTTCATCAAGAGATCGAATTGATAGTTTTTGGTACTACTAATGATTACACAATCAACTGCTTGTAGATGGAATTGCTTCATATAACCAATTAATTTTTCTTCGTAAATGTTCTTAGGAAGCAAATCTCGTTTCGTTAAAACTAGTAAAATAGGATTATTTTTTAATTCTTTTTGAATCAAATGAAAGTTTTCATTCATATGAAATAAATCTACTACCAACAAAACGAGGTCTTTCGTATGATTGATATATTTTAAAATTTTCACATACTCTTCATTATTCTTCGTAACTTTACGATAATCTCCATAATGACGAATGCGAAAACATCTCTCACATAACTTACTCCCCATATTTTTAGTATAGCCAAGTTCGTCCTTTTTTTCTTGTTGTAGTGGTATTCCACATCCCTCACATTTAATCATAATATTTTCCTTTTGTAAACAAAGTACGTTCACGTAATTTTTTCAAAATATGGCGTTCATACATACGGTTAAAACGTGTAAAAAAGCCATCATGATTACTTACAGGATTCACTAATATGGTTGTAATTCCCACTCGATTTCCTCCTACGATATCGGTAAGTAGTTGATCCCCAATCATCGCCACTTGACTTTCTTCTAAATGATAATTTTGCATAATATTACGATATTTCTTACTACGTGGTTTAAAAGCACGATAACAATATTCTACTTCTAATTCATCTCCAAATGGTTTTAAGCGATGTTTAGAACTATTCGAAAACAAAATGATGCGAAATCCTTGTTCTTTCAAATCATGAAAAAGATTTTTAATTTTTTGATTCGGTTTTTTGATTGTCGTCGCAACCAATGTATTATCTAGATCAACTAATAAACATTTGATGCCACGACTCGCTAGTTTCTGATAATCAATTGCATATATACTTTTTTGATAAATATCTGGTATATATTTTTCCATAATTACAACTCCAATCTTATATATCATTGTAACATACCTAGACTTCTTTCGCAATTTATTTACACTTTTTTTGCAATTCTTTTCGATTTATGAAAAATACGTTCTTTGATACACAAAGAACGTATTTCTTTATTTCTGTTTCAAAATAAGTTGATTATGGTCGAGTGCAACGACGATCGTCGAATCAAATGGAATATGATCCATGATGATTTCATTCGCGATCAAAGTCTCCAAATTACGACTCACATAACGTTTGATTGGACGAGCTCCAAATTTTTCATCGTAAGATTGATCGATAATAAATTTCTTAGCTTCTTCGGTTAATTCAATCTTAATTTTCTTATCACTTAAACGATCTTCGATCTCTTTTATAATCTTATCTAAGATATCATAAACGACTTTTTTATCTAAGGACTTAAAGATAATAATTTCATCGATACGATTGATAAATTCTGGGCGAAAATGATGTTTTAACTCGTTCATTACTAACTCGTTAGCATTTTCCTTTCCTTCCAAAATATATTCGCTTCCAAGATTAGAAGTCATAATGATAATCGTATTTTTAAAATCGACAGTACGTCCTTGTGAATCGGTAATACGTCCATCATCTAAGATTTGTAATAAAATATTGAAAACATCAGGATGAGCTTTTTCAATTTCATCAAATAAGACGATACTATATGGATTACGACGAACAGCTTCTGTCAATTGTCCTCCTTCATCATAACCTACATATCCTGGAGGTGCTCCTAATAATCGCGATACAGAAAAGCTTTCCATATATTCACTCATATCAATACGAACCATATGACGTTCATCATCAAATAGTTCATAAGCAAGAGTACGTGCCACTTCCGTTTTTCCAACTCCTGTAGGCCCCAGGAAGATAAAGGAACCAATTGGTCGTTTAGGATCTTTGATACCGGCACGAGCACGAATAATGGCTTCACTCACTAATTTTAAGGCCTCATCTTGTCCCTTAACACGCTTTTTCATGTTTTCCTCTAGATGAATTAATTTTTCACGCTCTCCTCCCACTAATTTCGCAACCGGAATATTCGTCCACTTAGAAATAATTTCCGCAATACTTTCTTCATCGACTGTATCACTTAAAATCTTAGAACTATCTTTCTGTTGTAACTCTTGCAATTCTTTTTCTAGTTTAGGAATCGTTCCATGGCGTAATTTAGCAGCTGTCTCTAAATCATAACGATTTTCAGCTTGATCTAATAAAAAGCGATTTTTTTCAATTTCTTCTTTTTTCTTATTGATCTGTTCATTAATGGTCTTTTCTTGTTGCCAATCATTACGTAATTTTGCTTCTTTTTCTTTTAATGAATTCATTTCTGTATCAATCTCGATAATACGATTTTTCGATATTTCATCTTTTTCTTTTTTCAAAGCTTGTCTTTCAATTTCAAGTTGCATAATTTGTCTTGTTAATGTATCTAATTCCTCTGGTACCGAATCCATTTGTACTTTGATTGTCGCACATGCTTCATCGATCAAATCAATCGCCTTATCCGGTAAAAAGCGATCGGTAATATATCGATCTGAAAGCGTTGCGGCTGCAACTAAAGCACGATCTTTAATATTAACTCCATGGTAAACTTCAAAACGTTGTTTTAATCCACGTAAAATCGTAATCGTATCCATTACCGTTGGTTCTTTTACCATTACCTTTTGGAAACGACGCTCTAAGGCTCCATCTTTTTCGATATATTTACGATATTCATTTAAAGTGGTAGCCCCAATACAGTGAATTTCTCCACGAGCTAGCATTGGTTTTAACATGTTGCCAGCATCCATCGCACCTTCTAGTCCGCCTGCTCCAACAATCATATGAATTTCATCGATAAACATAATGATCTCGCCATCTGATTCTTTCACTTTTTTCAAAACAGCTTTCAAACGTTCCTCAAATTCGCCACGATATTTAGCACCTGCTATCAAAGCACCAAGATCTAATTCCCAAATATGTTTGTTTTTTAGACTATCTGGTACATCTCCTTTGACAATACGCTCCGCTAGCCCTTCTACAATTGCGGTTTTACCAACACCAGGTTCACCAATTAAGACAGGGTTATTCTTCGTTTTACGTGACAAAATACGTGTGATACTACGAATCTCATCATCACGACCAATGACCGGATCCATTTTCCCTGCTTTAACAGCTTCGACAATATCACGACCATATTTTTCTAAAACATTTTCTTCTTGTTCTTGATTTATATTCATACCAATCACCCTTTCTATGGTATAAATTATTCTTACATTTATACCAACGTATTCATTATATCACATTTATTAGCACTCGTCAATAAAGAGTGCTAATAAAGTAAAAAATAAAAATAGTATTAATTACTACTTTTATTACGATAAGAAAGCGACTTTTGCAAAGAATTTAATTCATCTTCAATACATCCTAAATTCATATAAATAAATTGCTTCCATGTATCATTACTAGGATTTTGAGCAATTTTAGCAATATTATCACGATAAGCAACGCCTCTTTGATAATATTGTTGTGATAACGAAATATAAGGTAACTTCGTAATTGGTTTTATGTTAAATAAACGATTGGTTTCTTGATAAATTTGAACATCTTGCATCAATCGTGCTAATCTCGTATTTCCATCATCAAAAGGCTGTAAAATCGATAATAAAACATGGGTAATCGTTGGTTTTATAAAAATAGGATAAGCAAATTTTGATGGTTCTTGTTCGAACGTTTGGTATAAACGACTAGGATTTTCTTTCGTACCAACGTTTTCTTTATTGTTCATATAAACTAATATTTTTTCTAAACAATCTTTAATTTTGTTCGAACGCGGAGGAATATATTGAATCTTGGGATATCCATTTTCACCCATATACCCAACCCATTTTTGATCATCCGAACGAAGACTATAATTTTTGTTCTTTTCTAAACTTGTTCCTTTCAGAAGCATAGAATGAAGACGTTGAAAATCACGGATTTGTAGGCGGCCAGCATGAAGCGTAATATTAGTGTATTTGGACATCATTTTCTTACCTTTACGTTCATTTTCCATAAACTGGAGATACGTTCCTTTCTTCGTTTCCCCTTCCATTGCTTGATTCGCAATCATTTCATCAAACCAAGCTATATTTAAAAATTGTTTTCGTTCTTCCAAAGGAAGCTCATGAAGATTCTTTAAATATGCTTGATACTGAAGACTGATATCTTCGATAATCCAATCTAATTTCGATAAATCTAATTGTTCAATACTTTGCAGTAATTCTTCAAAATCGACATATTTCTTTTTTTTCATGTTATCACCACTCAATGTCTGCTATTGTATCATGTTTTTTTTAAAAGTCAAATTTGGCGTGAAATCTAGTTCTAGCAATTGATCTAGACGATCAATCACACGAAACCCTTTTCCATTTAATCTTAGATTAAATCGAACCCCAATGCCACCAGCTTCTTCCCACTCTCTTAAATTACCACTATAATCATCCACTAAAATAGCATCTTCCGCATGAACCATCTTAGTTTTCGATATTTTCTTAGGAACAGGAATAATCGTGATATTTCCAAAATACTTACGTAAAAAGAAAACTTTTTCGATCACTTCATCCAAAGAATTCACATGAGTTAAAATTGCGATATCAAATATATCCGCATCTAAGATCTTTTGAATACACGCAATCCCATCATTAATTTCGGGAGTAATGGCTAAAATATTCTTCCAATTTAAAGTTTCATAAAACTGTAGAACTTCTTCAGGATTACGTTCGTCGATGTGAAGTTCTTTCATAATGCGATTAATCGTCGTAATGGTATCCATAATAACACCATCGAAATCAATATATAAATTCCTCATCTTACACCTACTTATTTTAAAGAAATTTTTAACGTTTTTTCTTTTCCCCTCTTTAACTCTTCTTTCATATCTTGTAAAAAAGATTCAAAAGAAGCGTGACAAGATCGGTTACCAAAATGATCTAACAACCATGCATATTTCATTCCACCCTCATAATCTAATTGTGCTAAAGAGGGAGCCTTTACTGGTTTATCAAAAACAGAAACAAAATCATCTTTCGCTTGTAAATAACTATTCAAGTAATATTGATTCCTTCTTTTTTCTAAACACAAAATAAAGCCATGATTTAATAGGCGATGAAACCCAAATGTCAATAATGATTGATTAGGAAATACTTCTTGTATCAAATCAGTTTGATACTGATATTTTAATTTATGATCAGAATCATAATGATATACATGATATTGTGGAAAAACAGATGAATTATTTTGATATTCCAATTGAATTATAATTTGTTCTTTTTCTTTTAATTCCATATTATCATATCCTCCTTCATAGGTCAAAAAAATAATCACAAAGTGATTATTTCAATACTGCTAATAAATCAGCTTTTTTCATTGTTGAATATCCTTCGATGTTTTTTTCTTTGGCAAGTGCTTTTAATTCGGCAACCGTCATTTTAGAAAGATCTTTTTCTTCTTTTTTGCTTGCTTTTGGAGCTTCTTTCTTAACAGTAGCTTTTGAAGCTTTAACTTCCTCTTTTTCTCCCTTTAAACCAGCATTCGCAACTTCTACTAATTTTGTAAATGCAGCCGGATTTGTGATGGCAATTTCTGATAACATCTTACGATTAATCGTAACTCCTGCTTTTTTTAATCCATTGATGAATTTAGAATAACTAATGTTGTTTTGTCTACAAGCAGCATTAATTCTCATAATCCATAACTTTCTAAAATCTCTT
Organism: uncultured Bacilli bacterium; assembly: GCA_944332005.1. Classification (GTDB taxonomy): domain Bacteria; phylum Bacillota_I; class Bacilli_A; order RF39; family UBA660; genus CALVRE01. Next base: position 13,542 of record CALVJD010000027.1, on the reverse strand, counting down.
TTCTTTTGTTTTCTATCACGGTAACCATATTGTAAAGAATGCATTACTTGTTCTTTTGCAGTCTTATATAATCTATGTTTACTTCCAAAATATCCTTTTGCTTGATCCATCACTTTTTTACGTCTAGCACGATGAATCGTTCCACCTTTAACTCTTGGCATACTATTCCTCCTTCAAATTATTATAAAACAGATTTTAATCTCTTCATATCAGATTTACTCATAACAGATGCTTTTCTTCCCACTCTGTTAGAAGCAGCATTTTTCTTTCCTGTATTATGTCTAGTACCAGGATGCCCAATTTTAATCGTACCACCTGGGCGTACTTTTGCAACTTTAGCAGTACCTTTGTGCGTTTTTATTTTTGGCATAACTTTCCTCCTATTTCTCTTTTTTTGGCATAAGTATCATGTTCATAAAACGGCCTTCCATTTGTGGAGCCTGTTCTATGGTAGCAACATCTTCTAAAGCGTTTGCATATCGAACCAACACGTCACGGCCATGTTCAGGATAAGCGAGTTCTCTTCCCTTAAACTTAACCGAAGCTTTGATGCGATGTCCTTTTTCAAGATATTTTCTAGCGTTGCGAACACGAGTATCAAAATCGTGAACATCGATCGTAACAGAAAAACGATATTCCTTCATCTCTAAATTATTTTCTCTTTGACGTTTCATATTTTCTTTCTGTTTTTTCTTGTTCTCGTATTTGAACTTGTTGTAATCCATAATCTTACAAACCGGCGGAGTAGCTCCTGGGTTCATTAAAACTAAATCAAATCCAGCATAACTAGCAAGCGTCAATGCATCTTTTAAAGGTTTAATTCCAAGTTGCTCCCCATTTGGCCCAATTACCATTACTTCTTTCGCACGTATTTGCTCGTTGATATACAAATCTCTTTCTTTACTTGCGATATGTGACACCTCCAATAAAAAAGTGAATACAATCGTATCCACCTAATAAGCATAATTTATACAATTTTCTTGTAATAAATGGCTCTTTACCCATGTCTATAATCATCGGGTGAGGTAGTGGATACCTGCTTTCCTTTTTCAGTTCTCTTACATTCTACTCTATAATCATATGTTTGTCAAGCATTTCTATGATTTTTTTATAAAACGTGAATTTATAAATTCTATCTATTATTTGTTTTTCATTAAAATCACATATGATAAATATCATGTAATTGCGATATCTCACATTAGGCAAAATATAACGATTTGTTAGTCGTCTCAGTTTTGGCGTTTCCAGAAAAATCGAAAATATTCTTTATTTTCATTATTTTTTTATATAAATACCATTTATATTTATTGATTATTTCCAATTTTTTGCAATTCTTCCTTTTCTAACTCCTTGATAGATTTTTTAGGTGTTGGCAAATCTTCTAGCATCGTTCCTCCTAACTCTTCTATTGCCTTTCTTACTATTTTCCCAACTTTATAATGTGTATCGGTTGCTATTTTTTCATTAGGTTTTTCTTGTTTTTCAAGTAAAGCTTCTGTTTGGGTTATTCTAAATATATTAGCACCTAATTCAACACTTCCCATCTTATCAAGTATATCTTCTCTATACCTTAAACCTTTTCTTTTTGCAATATCATTCGCAGTTTCACCGTTATATAGTCCTTTATAACCTGCATTTGTAAACCTATCAAAGTTTTTTACACCTTTTTCTTTGGCGATTTTATATAATATTTTATTTCCGTCTTTCGTTTGTTTTCTTCTATATAATCTTTTTTCATCTTCGCTTAGTTTACTATATTCTTCTTCTGTTAATTCCATTTTTCTGGTTTGTACTGCAAAATATGTTTGTCCGAATGCCACTGCTTCATATTTTGGATTTGCATTTTGAACTATTAAGTAGCAAGCATAACGACTCAATTTATAATCGATAATTGTTTTTGTAGAAACCCCGGTTTTTACTATTTTGGTGTTAACACCAAAATTGGAATTAATACTATTATTGCTTTGTGAGCAGGCAACTTGAGCTTTTTCAATGACTGCAAAAAAGTATCTCTATTCTTTATATCCTAATATTTCTTGTAATTCTCTCGCTTCCCAAAATTCATTCCCATTATCATCAATATGTTTGATATCTTCAAAAGTTTTTTCGGTATATTCTTCTATATTACTCATATTAACTAACCTCCCCTTACTGTACAGTATAGCAAACATTTGTTCTCATATCAATATTTGCATAAATAATTTATCATTTTTTATATATAATCTTATCAATCAATATATATTAACGTCCTTGATTGCCTATCAATATCAATTAATTTTCTTATCTTCATAATCTTTGAATTTTTGCTTATTAACCTTCTTATTATTTTATAGACTTTAAATTTTTATTCTAACTCACTATAGGTATGATTAAAACAACGACTATCTGCTTCCTTATATTTACTTAAATAAATTAAAAAAATAGCTTTAATCTAGCTATTTTTTTGTAAACTACTCACTTTTATAAGTTACTTCACAATCTTGATCTTTTGTATAAATGAGAAGATTATCATATGTTTTTGGAAAATTAGAATCTAATTTATCTTCTGGTATTTGATCAATTACCCTCGTCAAATAAATTTGAATGATCAAATCTTCATCCAGATAAGTAACCTTTTGTTCAATCCCCTCTATTTTTTCATTGCTGATACGTTCCTTTTGATAACGTTCATATCCTTCCTTGGTTTCAAATTGATAAAACTGTTCCGATACTGCTTTTACCACCTTTTCGTTTTCATCGATCGTATAAGTCGCATCTTGATTCAATATATAACCATAGTCTTCATTATCCCATGACATCTTACAATGATAAGAAACGGGAATTGGTTCCGGTTTATTCAATTCTTCTTCTAAATTATTTTTATCTCTTACCACATCATTTAATCTTGGTAAAACAAAGATAAAAAGACCAACCAATACCATGCAAACACCAAAAACAATTAGTTCTTTTTTATTGCTCATTTCCATCACCTATCTTTATTATACACGATTCTATAAAGAAAAAAAAGAAACTTTCGTCTCTTTTATGCTCTTGATACATATTTGCCATCTTTTGTCGATACGAGAATCACTTCTCCTTGTTCGATAAAAAGTGGTACTTTTACTAATAATCCCGTTTCTACGGTCGCATCTTTCATTGCATTATTCGTCGTATTACCTTTTACAGCTGGCTCTGTACTTGTAACCGTAAGTTCCATCTTGTCTGGAAGTTCTACTCCTAATAATTCTCCTTGATAGAACGTAACTTGAACATTTGTTCCTTCTTTTAAATAGTCGACGGCATCACCTAATTGTTCTTTCGTAAGTTCAATTTGTTCATAAGTTTCCATATTCATGAAATTATAAACATCACCAGATGCATATAAGTATTGCATTTCACGTTTTTCAATGATTGCCTTTTCGAGTTTTACATTCGTATTAAAAGTACGTTCAATGGTAGCTCCCGTTCGCAAATTTTTAATTTTTGTTTTCATGAAAGCTGGCCCTTTACCAGGTTTTACATGTAAAAATTCCAATACTTGATAAATTTGTCCATCAAGCGTAAAAGTCATACCATTCTTAATATCATTAATATTAAACATACAATCCTCCTCTCATCAAAAAATAAGGAATTTCCTTATCTTATTTTTTTTCTTTATGTGTTGTTGTTTTTCCACATCTCTTACAGAATTTATTTAATTCTATACGTTCAGGTGTATTCTTTTTATTCTTTTCAGTACGATAATTGATTTCTTTACATTCCGTGCATTGTAGATCAATTCTTTCGCGATTTTCTCCTTTTTTAGCCATGATCTTTCCCTCCTTTTGCTTCGTTCGTTACTATTATAGCAAATTATTGGTAAATTTCAAAGAATTTTTTTGAAACTTCCTTACTTATTCTTTTATTAACATATGTTTGATAACTACTTTTATTACCATAATGGGAAACATCTGGAGAAATTACCGTAAAGGTGACAATAGGATCATCGACTGGGGCAAAAGCAACAAAGGTTGTCGTAATTGTTTCCGTATCGATCTTACCATCATTATCGGTATCTAAAAAACTTTGACTTGTTCCTGTCTTTCCTGCCGGCTGATAGCTTAAATCGATTGAACCCGATCCTGTACCTCCTGTCTTTAACACTTCGATAAAACCTTGTTTCACTCGTTCTAAATATCGATCTTCGGTATTGACATGATTGAGCAAAACGGGTTTAGTTTCATAAATTAAATTCGTGAGTGGTTCTTTGGTTGGCTCATAAACCGCTTTTAACAAGTATGGTTGCATACGATCTCCATTATTGGCAATCGTACTAATATACTGTGATAATTGAATAGGCGTATAAGTATCATATTGACCAATCGAAAAATCAAGCAAATGTCCTGCTAACGTACTGCTTCCTTTATAGCCTAAACTCTCAACTGGCAAGTCAATTCCTGTTTTAACCCCTAATCCAAATTCAGCAAATGTATTACGATAAATATCAAAAGCTGATTCATCAATTTTAAGAGGTGCATCATAAACATAGTTTCCTTTCCCTACCTTAATGGCGGTACGAAATTGATAGGTATTGGAAGAATACTTTAAAGCTTGAATATCATTGATAACACCCCAATATTTATAAGAACATTTCTCTGGAGTAGAAGCAATCTTAATACAAGCATCATCTCTAATTTCACCGATCGTAAGAGCTCCCGTATTATATCCAACAATATGAGAAGCCCCTTTTACTACCGATCCTACGGTAACTGGCGAAGTGGTAATTCCTGGGGTATAATCATATACTTCATATCCATCGGAAGTCTTTACTACTTGTTTACCAGCCATAGCCAAAACCTCACCTGTTTTGGGATCGGTAATAATCACAAACGAATGATTATAATATTCTGTATTTGGTTCACTCTTAGCCTTGGTAATTTCCTCTACTAAGATTCGTTCTACTTCCTTTTGCAACTCAATATCGATGGTAAGAACAATATCATTTCCTCTACTTCCCTCTTTTATCAAGATATTTTCGCCATTTTTATTTACCAAGAATTGATCTTTTACTCCTCGCAAATAATCTTCATATTGATATTCCAGATAACTCGTTCCCACTCGATCATCTAATGTATATCCTCTCGCTATATAATAATCCTTCAACTCTTTAGGAATCCCACTTTCACTAGTAGAAACATTCCCTAAAATAGTTCTAAAAACATCTCCATAAGGATAATATCGTTCCCAATCTAATCTCGTATTGACACCTCGTAGTACTCCTACATTCTCACTTACCAAAGCATATTCTTCATCCGTTACATCTTTATTTTTAATCGTTTTTTCAGAATATGAATATCCTTTATTCATCAAATAATAAATATAAGCAGCCTCTAAGTCGATTTCTTGATATTCACTCAACTCTTCCTCGGTAATTCGTTCCAACTTCAAATTTTCAATATCGCTACTGGAAAGTTTCCTCGTCTCTAATGCTCGCCATTCTTCCTCCGTAATTTTCTCATTTCCCTCCTCTGGATAATTTTGTAACCAAAACTCTTTTAAGTTAATTTCATATAATTTGGAATGATCCACTTCGATCATACTAGCTAATTGATAAGCAATTTCCACTTCTTCTTTCTTTGAAGTTCCACTCTGTTTCTTATAATAAATCGACTTTACTGGTTTATTGTCGACGACCAAGCGATGATTGCGATCATAAATTCTCCCTCTAGGAGCACTACTACCTTCAATCACATTTTGACTTAGCGTTAGGACTCGATTCGTATATTCATCATGTTTTAAAATTTGTACCAAAAACAAGTTGCAGGAAAGGATCGCCATGATTGCTACAATAGCAATGGAAAGTAAACGATATCGTTCTTTCGTAATCGTCTTTTGATTTTTATATTGATTCGGATGTGAATAATAAATTTTCGGTTTCTTTTTCATCATCTTCCTCCTTTTTCTATTCTATTACATATTTTGTACGTATTATGCAGAAAAATGCATCATAGAATAGGATGAGGTGACTTTTATGTATGACTATTTAATTGGTCAATTTGTCGAAAGAATGACAGATGACGATATCGACCGTTTTGCCAAACAAAATGGCATCACATTAACCAAAGAAGAAATTGATGTTTTCTCCACTTATATCAAACGTGACTGGCGAACTTTAGTGTATGGTAATCCGAGAAAAATATTTGATGAAGTAGAAAGTAAATTAGAGCCGGCTACTTATCAAAAAATGATAGAATTATATCGTTATTTCAAAGAAAAATATCAGAACTATCGATAGTAGTTTCTGATATCTTTTAATAAATTCTGATTCATAGTTCGATCTCGAATCATCGCAATTTCAAAGCGATATGGTGGTAATGTTTTTTCTTTTACATCATCGTTAGGTGTTATATAAGGTGTCTCTAAAATTTTAGGAATATTTTTTAAAAGGGGATGATAAATGATCGATAATAAGGTATGGAACCCAATCGTTCCTAAACCAATATTTTCGTGACGATCTTTTTTGGATCCTCTTTCATTCTTACTATCGTTAATATGAATACAACCAATCTTATTAATTCCGATCACATGATCAAACTCCTCTAATACTTGATCGAAATGAGTAAGATCATACCCAGCATCGTGCAGATGGCAAGTATCCAAACACACCTTCACTTTTTCCGAATACTTAATTCCATCGATAATCTTTTTTAATTCTGAAAAATTAACACCTAATTCCGTTCCTTTCCCAGCCATCGTCTCTAATAAAATATCCACTTTTTGATTCTTATCGATCACTTGATTTAAACCATCGATAATATTTTTAATTCCCATTTCACGATTAAGTTTGACAAAACTTCCGGGATGTAGGACAAGCTTCGTCATGCCTAATGCTTCACATCGTTCGATTTCTTGTTTTAAGAAAGTAATGGCAAAGCGATAGGAATCCATTTTCTCATTGTTCGCTAAATTAATGATATATGGTGCATGAACTATAACGTTTTCTAATTTCATATCATGTTCTCTCATCACTTGATAAGCCTCCATGGTAAGATCATCACGAATTGGCATGCGACTGGTATTTTGAGGAGCTCCCGTATAAAACATAAAAGTATTGGCATCATATGATAGTGCTTCTAACACGCTACCTAATAATTGTCGATCTTTTTGAAAAGAAACATGTGAGCCAATTATAATTTCTTGCAATTTTCTTCCTCCTTTTGAACAAAATTGGATAAATAATGAGAGACAAGTTGGCTAGGTGTTTTCAAATTTTTGCTTTTTGAAATGACTTCACCATCTACTAGTCCATCCGCTACATGAAGATGATATACGAGATCAACATCATACCCATTTAATTCAGAAGCTAACTTCTGCAAAGAAGCTTCTTGCTTTGGCGTAATCTTTCTAGGCATCATAAAAAGGCCATTATTTCCATATTTTTTGTTTTCTTTGGTAGTATTGAAAAAGACAATATATCCCATCAAAGTATAAAAATAGGCAATCACTTCGGCATGATAACTATTTCGATAACGTTCAAGCCAAGGTATATTGGGATAATGTTGTTCTGCAAAATCTAATAAAATCGCACCATGTAAATCCTCAATTCCCAATTTTCCTAACTTAATCGTCATTCCATCTTTTAATTTATCCGTTTCTTCTATATTCCCACAAATTAAAGCTAAACGGTATTCATCCATACAGATCACTCCTTTTTAAACACAAATAATTTACTGAAAAAATAGTTTGCTATAATCACCATAATATTAACCAAAATTTTAGATAATAAATCTTGAACAGATAAAAGGCTAACCAAAAGATACATCGAACCCATTTCTAGGAATAAGGAAAGAACACGGAATTGAAAGAAATTTTCTATTTCTTTCCATAAATCTTTGCGATCTTTTACCTTACTTTTAAAAACTACCTTTTTATTTGCCACATAGGCGAATAACACCGATAAAATCCAAGCGATTACCGTGCTTACCATATAATGAATAGATAATAGTTTGGTGAAAATCGCATATACCACTACATTGACAACCGTTGTCAAAGCACCAACGATTAAATAGTTCCAAATTTCTTCATGTTTCAAATAGAAATTGGCAAGCTGAGTATCAATCAGATCTCTTTTCTTATAATACCATATTCCTAGTAAAATACTGATAAAAGAAATCACAAACCCTTGTAATAATCCTGGCACATGATAAGTAAACTCAACAATGTGTTCCCCTTCGGTTAGTTCGACTCCTAATAATCCTTCAGCCAGTTTTAAGCCTTCTACTTTCTTACCATCTACTTTAATTTGCCATCCTTCTTCATAAGGAATTGAAGTAAATAACACATTCTTTTCTGAGGTTACCGTCACTTTTCCTTTCACATATCCATCTTGATAACTAAATAGTTCCATTGGTTGTTGCTTCAATTCTTCAATATGTTTTTGAAAAGCATCTAAATCGAAAGAATAAAGAATCATTTGATATGGTAACTCACTATTGATTTCTAATTCAATTTCTTCTCCTATTTGACTAGAATTTTCAATAAAAATATAATTGGGAATATCTGGATACTGTATATTAGCAATAACCTCACCATTGACTTTTATTTCTATCTGAAGATCTTGATAAAAATAAAAATCAGCAAACAATGTTAAATAAAAATCTTGATCATTTTCCACTTTTATTTTATATCTATTATCATCTTCTTTTATCATGGAAATTGGTTTAAAAACTTCTTCGTCTAATCCCGTCATAATTTGTAATAGAAAATTCTGATAGGTAAAATAATTTTTATTATCAATATCTAAAAACTTCTGCCCAAACATTTTAACGTCGTTCCTTGTCAGAAAACCTAATGGCAATGCATAAGAATTCTGATAAAGATCATATTCCGTTTCTGATAATCCGTAAAAAAAACCACGGTATGACGAAAAACGAAAAGACGCCATTGCATCATAGTAAGGAATATCAACGCCTATCAAATATTTTAATCCCAATAAGGAATCGACGACAGGTGTCGTTCCACTTTGATATTGAAATGTATAATCTTGACCTTGAAAACCAAAGTTTTTATAGACATTTGCCATATCTTTTTGAACCGTCGACGCAAATACACTAACCCCTGGATATCCAAATAATAAACCGTCATTCGAAGAGTAACTATTTTGCGTTTCCATTCGATAAAATAAATCATTATCCTTTTCATTTATTTCGTTTTTCACTTGTTCCATAAACGCAAAACTATCATAATTTTCCTTTTGTGTTTGAAGGTTAAAATCTTGTACTCCTAAATGAAAGTTAAGCACCAGCTCCCCTATGACAAGTCCCAAAATCATCCAATCAAGCAAACGATGAATTTTCGAATCTCGATATTTTACATAACATAACAATAACAATAAATATATAAAATAAAAGGCAACTGTAATATAAATAGCATATGTTTTTAAATAAGGAATAGAAAAAAAGAAAAGGAATAAAAACAAGATTGGTAAAATGGGAGTCAGAATCCAAAAATGAATTGGCTTTAAGGAACGAATTTCGAAAAAGGAACGAGCTGCAATGATAATGAGAAAAAAGCAATACAAAAAAGTAAAACGATCAAAAAAGAAAACAGGTTCTGTTCCAACATGCCAGAACAAATTCAAATAATTATTACTTAAACTACATAGAAAAAATAATATTACAAAAAAAGTACACCATTTTTCTTTTCTCTTAAACTTTGGATTCAAAAAATAAAGAAGCGACAAAATAAAGACAATGGTACCACAATAAATTACACAACCATTTTTCACTAAAATATCAGCTTGGTTATGAGATCCTAAAACAAGTTTTGAAATATAAGTTATAAATGGAAAGTGAAACGTAAAAGGTTCTAAATCACCGATTCCCATCATTTTACTCGTTTCTAACATAGAAAAAAATGTAGGAACTAAAATAATAGCTGTAGATAGTCCGGAAAGCAAAGAAGTGATTCCAAATTGAATGATCGCTTTTATCATTTTGGCTTTATCTTTATGCCAACGGAAATTTAAAAACAAACGATAAAGAAAATAAATGACGGCAAAAATACAGATCATATATCCAATATAATAATTACATAGGATAGATAAAAATAATGTTACTCCATACAAAACCGGTTTTCGCTTTGACAAAATAACATCGATTCCCAAACATACAAGTGGTAATAGATAAATGCCATCTAACCACATAATATGAAAATAATAACATGCTATATATCCCATTAACGCATAGGAACTAGAGAAAATCAATAATTTAAGATTGCTTTGCTTTGGATAATGATGTTTTAAATAAGTGAACATCGTCAATCCACACATACTAATTTTCAATACGATGATAAGTTGCATTGCCAAAACCATTTTCTCGTCGGAAAACAAAAGAATCAACAAATTAAATGGACTAATTAAATAATAGGCAATGGTACCAATCATACCACTTCCTAATCCTAGAGAGGACGAATATGCAAAAGACTGATCACCTAATAAAGCATCTTTTAAATATTGAAAGAATGGATGATACTGCCCAAACATATCCGAAATTAACAAATTATACTTGTCAAAAAAGAACACCTTCATCGTTGTAAAAAGAAATACTAATACAAGTAAAGGAATGAAAAAAGATAGAAAATATCCTTTTTTTTCATTTAAAAAATTATTTACCTTTTTCATAAAAACTACTCCTTATGATCAAGTTCTGTCTCTTTTACAATATAAATAGGTCTTTTCTTCGTCTCTAAATAAGTCTTAGATAAATATTGTCCCATAATTCCTAAACAACACAACTGAACACCACTTACTAAAAAAATAATACAAACGAGTGATGGCCAACCACTAGTAGGATCTCCAAACATGATGGTACGAACAACGATAAAAGCAATCGCAATAAAACAAAACAAAATTCCCATAACAAAAGCAATGGAAAGAGGTACTGTTGAAAAAGCAACGATCCCATCTAGAGAATATAAGAATAGTTTCCAAAAAGACCATTTTGTCTCTCCAGCTACACGTTCGACATTTTCAAATTCAATCCATTTGGTTTCAAATCCAACCCAACCAAAGATCCCTTTCGAAAAACGATTATATTCTGTCATAGAAAGAATCGCATCGACCATTTGGCGAGACATAAGACGAAAATCACGCGCCCCATCGACAATATCCGCTTTCGAAATACGATTGATTAGTTTATAAAAACATCTGGCAAAAAAACTACGAATAGGCGGTTCTCCAGCACGTGTCACACGACGGGTAGCTGCACTATCATATCCTTCTTCTGTAACAGCATGATACATCTCTGGCAATAAAGATGGTGGGTCTTGTAAATCTGCATCCATAATTGCTACATAATCACCATGAGCTTCCTTTAAACCAGCATACATCCCCGCTTCTTTTCCAAAATTACGTGAAAAAGAAACATAACGTACTCGTTTATCTTTTTGAGCTAGTGTACGTAACACCTCTAACGTTTTATCCTTTGAACCGTCGTTGATAAACAAAAACTCAAAATTTATCTTTTTCATTGTTTTGACAACTTTAGTAATCTCATCATAAAAATATGGTAACGCTTCCTCTTCATTATAACAAGGAACTACAATTGAAATCATCTTCATAAATCTACCTCATTCATCATCTGTCATACATTATACAGGAAATCAAAAAAAAAAGATAGCTTTCACTACCTTTTTTGTTGAATGAAACTATGCACGTGATTCTGTTAAAGTTCCATTAGCACCAACAGTGAATGTATAACCATCAACTGTAATAGTTCCACCAGTTACAACACCACTTGAAATTGTTAATGAAGCACTTGTTGGAGCAGTACCTTTTACACTTGCAAAAGTATGGTCAGCTGATGTAACAACACTTCCAGAAGGATTGCTAATCATATCTACCATGATTTTGTTTTCTACAGCATCAAGGTAATAATAAGCACCATCCATAGCAGCACCTCTTTTAGCGTCATTAATTACATTCATAATTAATGGTGTAGCAATTAATGCGATTACAGCTAAAATAACGATAACAGCTAATAACTCAATTAAGGTAAATCCCTTATTTGCTTTCATTTCATTTCCCTCCTCTATTTTTTTCTACGATTACAATATACCACATTTTAGAGTTTCCAGTCAACAGTATTCGACATTTTTTACGATTTTACGTAAAATGTGGTAAATTATGGCTCGCTATTATTATTGTAAACAAAAAGAAATGTTTTATACAAGTTTCTCTTTTATATTTTGTAATGATTCCTCTTCTTTTGCCAAATTAGCTCGTTCCTGCTCGATGATCGATGCTGGAGCTTTTGCTAAATATCCAGGATTGGAAAGTAATTTACGCCTGCGTTCTATAGAACTTATAAGACGACTTTGTTCCTCTAATAACTTCCTTTGCTCTTCTTCTTGATCAACTTTGATCTCAAAATAGAAAGCTATTTCGTATCCGTTACTCATTACTTCAATACCATTTCCCATTTTTTCAAAAAGACGATTTTCAGGAGCTATTTTCAATAATTTTAGTAAAATATCTTCATGATTTCCATGCAAATATACTTTCGCATCCTTTGGAATACTATTTTCTAATTTACATGCACGTACTTTTACAATAAAAGCAATTAATTCTTCTAATTCTTGTGTTTTATCCATAAACACTTGCTTTTTTTGATAAACTGGATAAGAACTTATCATAATCGATTCACCATGATGTGGCAACATCATATAGATTTCTTCGGTTACATATGGCATGAACGGATGTAACATCTTCAAAATAGATTCTAATACATAAACAAGTACCGTTTTTGTTGTCTCATTCATATTGATCTTTGCAAGTTCAATATACCAATCACAAAAATCATCCCAAATAAAGCTATATAATTCACTACCTACGACATTGAATTCATATTTATCCATATGATTACGAACTTTTTCAATTGTCTTATTCAATTTGGTCAAAATCCATTGATCAGATATTGAAAGATGATCAAATCGATCGCAAGCGGAATTTTCGACATTCATAAGTACAAAACGACTTGCATTCCACAATTTATTGATAAAATTCCATGTTGCTTTTACTTTTTCTTCATCGTAACGCAAGTCTTGACCTGGTGCACTGCTTGTCGCTAAGAAATAACGAAGAGCGTCACATCCATAAGTTTCAATCACATCCATTGGATCAACTCCATTACCAAGTGATTTACTCATCTTACGTCCTTCTTTATCACGGATAAGTCCATGAATTAAACATTCTTTAAAAGGTCTCTTACCAGTAAATTCCAATGATTGAAAAACCATACGACATACCCAGAAAAAGATAATATCGTATCCGGTTACTAAAATATCATTAGGAAAATATCGCTTCAGTAAATCCGTATCTTTTGGCCAACCAAGCGTACTAAAAGGCCATAATGCACTACTGAACCAAGTATCTAGTACATCCTGATCTTGTACCCAACCATCTCCCTTAGGTGCCTCTACACCAACATAAATCTCATCACCACGATACCAAGCAGGAATACGATGTCCCCACCATAATTGACGAGAAATACACCAATCATGACAATCTTCCATCCAATGATTTAA
>CALVJD010000026.1 GCA_944332005.1 uncultured Bacilli bacterium | reverse complement strand
GATATTATGAATTATGTTATTAATTTTTTAAAGTGCCAATCGATACAACGTAAACTCCATCTTTTCTTTTATATGAATAATCTGCACCTGTTAAAACCATTAAAAATGCTGGTTCTCCACATTTTTTTATATCGACACGTTCTTTAAATTTTAAAAGATTGTTAGCTGCTTCTTCAACATATCCGGACCCTAATTTTATTTCTATTGCACCCCATTTGCCACTACTTGTTCTAAAAATCGCATCTACTTCAAAATCTTTCTCATCTCTATAAAAGGTAATCTCTCCACCAAAACTTTGTGTATATACTTTTAAATCTCTCATACAAAGAGACTCAAACATAAATCCAAAAGTATTTAAATCATTTATTAAATCTTTAGAGCTCATTTCTAGTATAGCTGTTGCGATAGATGGATCAACAAAATATTTCTTAGGTTTTGTTCTAAGCGCATACTTACTTCTAAAATGCAAATTCGTTGCATTGACATCTTCTATGACAAACAATTTTTCTAAGGTGTTTAAATAATCTAATAATGTTGGTCTAGAAATATCATCATCAAAATAGTTTTTAACATCACTTTCTAAAGTTGATACAGAAACGGACGTTGAAATATTCCTAGCAAGACTTCTTAAAACGGATAACATTTTTTCAGGATTTCTTTCGATATTGTCCACTTTTTTTACTTCTTCATGAATTAGTGATTTCACATATTCTTTAGCAAATCGATATTTTGCATCACTTTTAATTTCGATTGCTGCTGGCCATCCACCTCTAACAATTATGCTTGCTAAATCTTCTAATGATAGTTTTGATACTCCAGAAATATCTTTTCCTTCTAAAATATCAGAAAATGATACTTCTCCCGTTGATTCTTTTGACTCAAATAAACTCATTGGTCGCATCAGCACTCTAGATATTCTACCGGTTCCAGTATGCATTGTTTCTCCTTCGCTAGGCTTTGCAGAACCTGTAAGAATATATTGCCCTTTTTTACTAGTATGATCAACATCTGTTCTGATTGAATCCCATACTACCGGATACATTTGCCACTCATCAAACATTCTTGGTTTTTCACCACTTAAAAACAAAGATGGTTTTGTATTTTTTATTTCATCATATTCTTGTTTTCTATCTGGATTTTGAAATTCAATTACACTTTTTGCATGATGTAATCCAGTAGTAGATTTACCACACCATTTACAACCTTCTATAAGTACAGCCCCCATAATCTCCATAAGTTCATCAATTTCTTTATCCACTATCCTTGGTAAATAACGCATATTTTCTCTCCTTTTCTAAAACAATTATAATGCTGTTTTACAAAAAAAGCAAGTTTTATTTTACATTTTAAGAAAATATTATTTTACATTTTAGGAAAAATCAAGGTGCGAGCACGAGGCGGAACGAAACGTAGCTGTCAGACGTCCCAGTGCCGCGAATGAAGTAGAACTGGCCTGCGAGTACACCATCGCGGCGAACGCCGCCTCGAGCGAACCATGGATTGGACGACTCCACAAAATGAGAAGAGTCGGAATACCACTGATTATGTGACCTTGATCCACCGTCACTGTCTGTAAAGGCTACAAATGGTCCCATCTCTCCTATCGCATCTCCTAAGATTCTATTTTCATAACTTGAAATAGTACTATTACTTAAATAAACATCAAAATATTTTGAATCATAGGTTTGGATATTCGTTGCGTTGAATCCACTCTCACCATAATTTCTCGATACATAAGATGCCGTATATTCATGAGACCCCCCTGACATATCGTAGATGCCTGTGATATTACCAGTCGTACTCGCTAGATATCCTATTTCAGTATTGTAAGGCATATTATAATTACTTCCGTTTCCCGCTGTTCCTGGATAAGCTCCTTGCTGAAGGGTGAGCAAACTACTACTGCCTGTTAGATATGGACTGTTGTTATTGATATTGATTTCCCCATTGATTCCATAAATAGAATGACTTAAATAAGCAACTGCTCCCCACTCCGTATTCTTCATCATATGCGAATCATTTTCTCTTGAATAGTTATAAGAATTCACAAACATGTTATAGACTGTTTGACTTCGAATCGATGATTGATTGGGTTTTACGGCGATATTCGTGATACTTCCAGTTGGTTCAAACTTCCCTACCCAGAATCCATCTACATCCATACTGATGAAAGCAGGATGGGTCATGTATTCACCATTATCACATTCCCCGCTCTCTCCACTTGTCATGGGTGTTGCACATGATTTTCCTTCGATATTGGTGGTATTATTGGTATCAAAGATAATGTCGATCGAATGAGCCAATCTTAATGGTGTATCCACATCTACATTCCAAAGTCGATATTTATATTTCGGTATCCATACAAAATAAGAACGAATATCGCTTTCTAAAATGATATCTCCGACCTTATATTCTTTAGTTGGATTATCTACTAAATGAACTGCATTCGCCCACTCTTTTTCACAATAGTTATACCATTCCTGAGTCGTATCCGCATAGGTTACTACTCCATCATCGGATAATGTCACAGGAATTAAATCCGTTCCTAGATTGGGTTTCGCTACATTGTTACAATTACCGGTAATGGTAGTTGCATTTTCCGATAATTCATAAAGTTCATCTAATGCTCCTTGGACATCGGTGTTACTGGTTCCACTACTTGTGTTATCATATCCCACTTCTTTTGCTTCATATAACGTCGTTACTGCATAAGTTATTCCTGATCCAATTATTAGTGTCAAAATCACGAGTAAGATTACATATCGTTTCTTCATTCTATCTTCCTTTCCAACAAAAAAAAGAGAGGTATATAATACCCCCCTGTGTGCATATCGCAGTCAAAATTTTTACCTTGTTTTTCATGCCTTCGCACACTATATTACTATTTCATTGATATTCTATATATTTTCTAATTCTTCTTCAATTCTCATCAATTGATTATATTTACAAACACGGTCAGTACGAGATAGGGATCCTGTTTTAATCTGACCTAAATCCAACCCAACGGCCAGATCTGCGATCGTTGTATCTTCCGTTTCTCCACTACGATGTGAAATAATTGTGCGATAGCCATTTTTCTTAGCTAAATCAATTGTTTCAAGCGTTTCGGTTATCGTTCCAATTTGATTTACTTTGATCAAAATCGCATTACCAGCATGCATATCAATTCCTTTTTGAAGATATTTTTGATTCGTTACAAACAAATCATCTCCAACTAATTGAATACGATCTCCCAAACGTTTCGTAATCTTTTGAAATCCTTCCCAATCATTTTCATCGACTGGATCTTCAATCGATATAATAGGATATTCTTCTACCAATTCTTCATAAAAATCAATTAATTCATCGGTTGTAAGAGATCTATTTTCACCAGCTAAGACATATTTCCCGTCTTCATAAAACTCACTTGCTGCAACATCGATACCTAAATTAACATCGATACCTGGTGTATAACCAGCTCTTTTAATTGCTTCCATAATGAGATCAAATCCTTCACGATTACTTTCCAAATTAGGCGCAAATCCGCCTTCATCTCCTACCCCTGTTGCTAGTCCTTTCTCATTTAACACTTTCTTTAAATGGTGGAAAACTTCAGAACCAATACGAATTCTTTCATGAACGGTATCTGCTTGAGGAATAATCATAAATTCTTGAAAATCCAATTTATTATCAGCATGTGCTCCACCATTTAAAATATTCATCATCGGATTAGGAAGTAATGTTCCATTTCCGATATATCGATAAAGAGGCTCTTTATGTTCCAATGCTGCTGCTTTCATAACAGCCATCGAAATCCCTAAAATAGCATTCGCTCCATAAGTTGATTTTGTATCTGTTCCATCTGCTTCAATCATTTTGTAATCGATCTCTTTTTGCTTTTCCGCATCCATTCCTACTACTAAGTCACGAAGTGGTCCATTCACATTGGAAACAGCTTTTAAGACCCCCTTACCCATATATCGTGAATCGCCATCACGTAGTTCTAAGGCTTCTCTTTCTCCTGTAGAAGCTCCACTTGGTACTTCTGCTCTTCCCATTACACCACTTTCCAAATAAACATCTACTTCGACTGTTGGATTGCCTCTCGAATCTAAAATTTCTCTTGCTTTTACATCTTTGATTTTTGACATATAATCCCTCTTTCTATCATCGTATTACATCTTTATTATATCGCATTTTTAGCAAAAGACAAAGGAGATTTTTCTACTCTTTACAATGATACATGGAGTTCATTTACTATTTTTTTATATTCATCTCCGCGATCTTCAAAATTTTTATATTGATCCCAAGATGCACATGCAGGACTTAATAAAATCGTATCGCCCCGATCGGATTGTTCAAATGCTTTATAAGTTGCCTCTATTAAGTTTTGACATACGAAACAATCTTTTCCTATGCGTTTCGCAAAATCATAAATGCGTTCTTTGGTTTCTCCATAACAAACAATTGCTTTCACATTCGTCATATAAGGTTCTAATTCATCAAAACTATGCCCACGATCTAATCCTCCTAAAAGGAGAATGGTTGGATTCTGAAAGGTATTAAGTGCAATTTGTGTTGACTTAACATTCGTGGACTTCGAATCATTGTAAAAAGCACGTCCATCAAGTTCACGGACAAATTCGATACGATGTTCTACTCCCTTAAAACGAGATAAAACATGTTTAATAGAATCATCATCGATATGAAGCTCTTTGGTAGCTAAAAGAGCAGCCATAATATTTTCATAATTATGAATTCCTTTTATACGAATTTCATCGTACTTCATAAATGGTTCTCCCTTATAATAAATACCATCTTCTTCCAAATTCGCATCTGCTTTTACGTGACTCGAAAAATACAATTTTTTAGAAAGAATATCTTTGGATACTTCCAACACATCATTATTGTCTAAATTTAAAATAGCAACATCTTCCTTTGTTTGATTACGCAATATACGAGATTTATTCTTTTTATAATTCTCATAAGTACCAAAAAAATCAAGATGTACTTCTGATAAATTTGTCATGACAACCATATCCGAGTGATAATGAATAAAATCATGTTGTTGGTGACCAGAAATTTCTAAAACGAGAATATCTCCCTTTTTGATATCTGACAAAATCGAACATAATGGGAAACCAATATTCCCACCTAAATGAACAGGAAAACCAGCCTCTTTTAAAAATTCATAAATTAAGGTTGTCGTCGTTGTCTTTCCATTACTACCGGTAATTGAGATAATTTTAACGTCTTCTGGTAAGAGAGAATAAGCCACTTCCACTTCATTCGTCACAGGTATATTTAATTCATTTGCTTTCAATACTAAAGGATGATGATAAGAAATTCCCGGATTCTTGATCACATAATCATAACTTTCATCCAATAATTCTAATGGATCTTTTGTAATCACACAAGTAATTCCTAAATTTTTCAATTCCTTTACATGATCAGGATCTTGATCATTTGCATCCGTCACTAAAATTTGATTATGATGACGTGCTAATACTTTTGCCACTTCATAACCACTTCGTGCCATACCTAATACCAATATTTTCTTATTTTCAAACATTTTTTCACCTTCTTTTTCATTATATCATAATCATCTACTATTGAGCTGTATAATTGTAAATGATGTGAGACAAAATTTATAAAAAAATAAAAGCAATATGATATAGTTAAAAAGTAATTATTGAATATTGTTTTTTTTGTATAATTTGTTGTCTCATTTCTAAAGGAGAAAG
>CALVJD010000025.1 GCA_944332005.1 uncultured Bacilli bacterium | reverse complement strand
GTAAAGGTACTATCTCAATATTATCTTTAGATAATTCTAATTTTATATTTGGATTAGAATTATAGGCTTTCTTTTCTCTTTTATTATGTGATCCAATTTGTGCTAAATCATTCAAAGTATAAACTGGCTCACTTCTAAATATTGCATAATTAATAATATCTACCTCCTTTTATGCAAAATAAAAAGATATGATTGCTCATACCTTTCGTGGATATAACCTTAAACTATTAAATTTTTTTGTTGCGTACTTACGC
The DNA here is from genome assembly GCA_944332005.1 of uncultured Bacilli bacterium. Lineage (GTDB taxonomy): Bacteria > Bacillota_I > Bacilli_A > RF39 > UBA660 > CALVRE01. The sequence continues at coordinate 13,706 of CALVJD010000025.1, read as the reverse complement.
GCGTTAGGACATACACACCTTCACTATTTTTTAAAATGATTTGTTCGTGATTGTTCGTTTTATTTTTTAAACTGACACGGAAACTATCCGTTTTTTCATATGATACATCCACATCATAAAGATAGATATCTTCATTATTGACAATTTCTAATTCACCAGTAATGTGATAGCCTTTGCTATCTTCAATTTTTTTAGTCAAATCTTTTAAAACGTCTTTCTCACCATTTTTTCCACAACCTGCAAAGAATAGGCAACCGACTAACGCGATTACGACTAATAAGTATCTTTTTTTCATTTTTTCACCCCATATTTGATTTCACTTAATTATATGGTGCTGTTTTTAAAATATGAATGAATAATTCTAACTTTTCTGGTAACACTAAGGAATGATTAATGAAAGGAGCAAAATATGGAACTATTACAAAAGATTGCACTTGTTTTTACCATTATTGGTGCTATCAATTGGGGTTTAATCGGCCTTTTCGATATAAATCTTGTTGAGATGCTTTTTGGTGATATGACAGTACTTGCTAGAATTATCTATGTAATTGTTGGTATTGCAGGACTTGTCAATATTGGTATCTTTTTAACGCATTTTGAAAAAAAATAAAAACTCATTTTTAAAATGAGTTTTTTTGTGATTTTTATTCTATGAAGCATCACGAATAATACGAATTTTAACTTTTTTCGTCTTCGCCACGTACTCTACTTTAGAATCCGCTCCTTCGACATAGACATCTACTTCATATTCACCAACGCCATATCCACTTAAATCGATATATGCTGTAATATCGCTTGCTTCAATTTGACTGACGACACTTTCGACACCTTTTAAGACAACGGATACTTGAATATCGCTATCGGTTAAACCTTGAACGATATAACCAGAGCCTAAATTACGTGGTTCAATATGAACACCACTGATTTCACGATCGATCGATTGATCAAGCGTAACATCGATCGTAACATTATTGACACTCATCGATCTAACGCCAACCGGTTTTGGCAATTCCAGTTTATACTGGCGATTTTCACTCAAACCGTCGACATCCACTTCGATTGGAATATAGTTCAAATCAGCAAGGGCAGCTTCATCTCCATAAACGGTTACACTTGTTTCGTTAACATTAATCGAACTAATCGCTAATCCGAAGCTTACACTTCCAGTTGGTATAACACGAATTGGAAGTTCTTTACTTGGACTTGTTATTTCAATTTCGGCATCGATCTTTTCTGGAACGATTTCGACATCGACGATATTTCCTTGATCATCATAAGCACGAAGTGGAATATCTTTTAAAGTAGAAGTTCCAACTTCCTGTTTCACAATATTTTTGATATCTACTAATGCTTTGACAGTCGCTACTTTTTGTAATTGATAATCAGCTCCTTTAATAACGACTTTATCATTGGTAATATTAACATTATCAATCACCAATTTTGGATCTAGACTATCTTGATTCAATAGATCGACCGTCAAAGTTTTAGTTTCCGATACTTTCGGATAGATATATATAGTTGCTACACTTGGATTTACCTGATATTTAATGGAAGGCAAAGCTTGATTATACTTGATGTTTACTTTATGTTGCCCTGGTTTTAATCCGGTTAGATCGATCACGACATCTTGAGTCGATGATTGTTTTGCAAAATAGAGATTTGCGCTACTACCAATTAATGTGATATCAACCGTCTCCGGTAATCCTTCTACTACATAAGCTTCTTCATTATATAATACTTTTACTGGTTGATCGGTGAGTACCTCAGCCGAATTTTCCGAAAAAAGCAACATTTTTTGATCAACGACGATAAAGACGACGATCGCTAAAAATAGGGAAATAAATAACAATGTAGTACTTTTCGATAACCAACGTTCCACTTTCTTCCCCGAATTATCGAATTTGTCGGTAAAGGCAATTACAACTTTGGTAATCGGAATAATAATTTTTTTATCGATAATACGCCAAATATTCTTGAAGAAGCGTTTAATTCCTTTGATTATTTTCATCACGTACCACTTCCTCCTCTTCTTCTTCCTCTAAAATTGCTTTCTTTGGTCGAAGTTCATCTAAAAGCATCAATTTTACTTCATCGAGTGTTAAATTATAATGCAATTCGCCACCGATTGCCAACGATAGACGACCTGTTTCTTCCGATGCAATAATGGAAATACAATCCGTTTCTTCAGAAATTCCCAAAGCTGCACGGTGACGAGTTCCTAGGCGCTTACTAATCTTTAAGTTGTCGCTTGTAGGGAAAACAGCTCCCGCACTCGTAATTTTATCCCCTTGAATAATAACACCACCATCATGTAGAGGGTTATTAGGAAAGAAAATGGAAATTAAAAGTTCGCTTGAAAGATCAGCATATAATTTTTTTGATTTTTCAATATACTCTGTCAAACTATTATCACGTTCAATTACAATCAATGCACCAATACGTGCTTTCTTTAAATAATCAAGCGCTTGGGTAATTTCATAGACTACTTTCTCTCGCTCATCAACCGTTAAAATCTTATGTCGTCCCAATAATTGGCTTCGCCCTAATTGTTCCAATACATTGCGAATTTCAGGTTGAAAGATAATAATGAGAGCCAGAGGTCCCCACATGATGACATAGTCAAGTAAATAACCAATCGTCACTAAATCCAGTACATCACTGATTACTTTTAGAATTAAAATAATTAAGATTCCTTTAAACAAAAGAACCATTTTTACATTTTTACGTAAATTTTTTAATATGTAATAAAGTGCCATCCATACAAGAAGCACATCGAGTAACTTTCTTACGAAAACTACAATACTATCAAATGTCATAGAATTCCTCCATCCAACTTTCACAGTTTCCATTATATCATATTTCACAGAAGTTGAAAACTCATAACTTTCTCTTCTGTCTAGAAAAAAAGAACAAAGAATAAACTATCCTTTGTTTTTATTAGAATTTCCAAACGTCATCATCCGATGTCGTCGTCTCCGTTTCTTTAATTTTATCTAAATCAGGTAAAGCAGCATCAACCGGCTTTACATCAGGAGCAGGAATAGGATCCACTGTTTTCTCTTCTACTACATCGCCAATTGGTGCATATAAATCTGCAGGAATCTCTTCTAATACTGGAACCTCTTCTTTCTTTGCTCCTTCCAATGGAACCGTTAAATCCTCGTTCATCGGCTCTGATTCTTTCGTAGGGATATTTAAATCCTCAAACGTTGGCGTTATTTCTTGAACTCCTCCTTCTTCCTCTTTCTTTTCAGGCTCTCCTGAAGGAATTGGTTCTGTTGCTGGAGTACTTTCTAATTCAACATCAAAATTATTAAAATCAATTTCTGGTGTCGTGATTTCTTCTTTTACTTCTTCTTTCTTCTCTTTTGACTTTTTCTCTTTCTTTTCTTTTGATTCTTTAGGCTTTTTCTCAATTTTTCCATAATTATTCTTTTCTGCTATATATCCAATTAAAGCCATGACCAATACTACGCCAATTACGATCAACCATATATAATTGGCCTCTAAAAAGTTCATGATCTCATCCATGATAACCTCTCCTATTCTTTTAATCTACTATAATAGTAACATTTTTTCTTCTCTTTGACAATCTTTTTTTTGATTATTCTTCCAAAAGCCAATCTTCACCTTTAAAGGGTTCTGTTCTTAAAAGATCATGATAATTCTGTTGTCTCAATACCTCATAAATGACAATCGCAACACTATTTGATAGGTTGAGAGCACGAATATGATCCGTCATTGGAATGCGCAGGCAACGATCCAGATGTTGGCGCAAAATTTCTTTTGGAATCCCCGTACTTTCTTTTCCAAATACAAGATAAATCTCTTTCTTTTGATCGGAAAAATCAAATTCTGAATGTGGCTTTTTCCCATAACGTGTCAGAAAATAAAATTCTCCTGTATTTTTACTTAAAAAATCTTCCCAATTTTCATACACCGTATAATCACAATATTCTAAATAATTGACACCACTTCTTTTTAAATATTTGTCCTCCAAAGAGAAACCAAGCGGTTTAATCAAATGCAATTTTGTATTCGTTCCGGCACAAGTACGCATGATATTTCCTGTATTACCTGGTATTTCTGGCTCGAATAACACGATGTGATTCATGCTTCGATCACCTCATATTTTCTTAAAAACTGCAACGTTTCTTCTTTCCCAAGTACAGTTGTTCCCAATTTTAAAACATCGATTACTTTTCCATCTTGGAAAAGAATTAAATTAGGAGTCTCAAAATTGATACTTTGCATACCATCCGAAAAATACTTTTGAACAAATGCTCGATGATCATTGATGCTATTTTGATCGAGATACAAAATTTCATCACGTAAGTCATATTCCATAATAATTTCTTTTAACATGTTTTCATAATCTTTGATTTCTTCGTCATTACCCGCTGAAATAAATAATAACCCATTCGGATTTTCCATGAGATAATTATCCATTTCTTCTAATCGTATTTCCGAAATGACACTCAAAATAGAGGATTTCTCCGTTTGGAAATTAGACGTCGTTTGATACCACTTACCAAGATAAAACACTAATATCACACTTACAATCGCTAATAAAGCAAACAACAAGTAATTTTTCATAGGGATTTTTCTTTTTTCCATATTCTTGCTCCATTCTTCTTTTATTTTATCATATTTCCATCATTTTCAAAAGACAACTATCAATAGCTGTCTTCCATCCTGTCGATATCTTCAATGGTAACCACCGGTAGCGTTCCTTCTCCTTCATCGTCACACAATGGTTGAAATTTTTCGCGGAAAAGGGCAAGTTCTTTCACAATACTATCCGGATAAATGCGCTTACTATTTTTTATTGCGTTATAAACATCTGCAATCGTAACTTCACTATGATTTTGAAACAATGCTTCCGAAAAAGCGGCTGTCAAAACGGAAAAAGCTACATCTGGATACATGGCAGCAAGGCCATAAACACGTTTAAATTCACTTGTTGCAGAGACGATTGCCGTCATCAAAAGTTCTGTTACATAGTGATTATACTTCATTTTAATACCAGTCTGTTTTTCGATCTTTGGTAAACTTCCCATTAGAATACGAACAGTGGTCGGCTCATCTGGTTCTGCCACTTCAATTTTTTCAAAACGTCTCAAAAAAGCTCGATCTCGTACGACATAAGTATCGTATTCTTGCGTCGTTGTTGCTCCAATTGCCTTAATTTCACCACGATCTAGTCCCGGTTTTAACATGTTGGCAAGGTCCATCGTTTCCGATTCTCCTCCACCAATTAAAGTATGAATTTCATCGATAAAAATAATTACTTTTGACATCGTCTTTAATTCTTGTACCAGCATATTCATGATTAATTCTTCTTTTCCATTCACAAACATTTTACCGATAAGAGAAGTCGAATTAAATTTAATAATGCGATATCCTTTCAAAGCATTTGGCACTTCTTCTCTTTGGATTAAATAAGCAAGTCCTTCGACAATAGCCGTTTTACCAATACCAGGTTTCCCCACCAAAATACCAGACTTTTCTGGAGTCAATAGGACAAGAATCAATCGTTTGATTTCTTTTTCGCGGGCAATGGCTGGATTCGTCACATATTGCTTGGCTGTAATATCTTCACCATAACTTTTAACGACACTAAACTCTACTTGTTTTTCTGGGGTTACATCCTCTTCAAAATTTAAAACTTCAATGTCTTTATTTTCCATTTCTCCACCTATTCCTCTATATAGCCACTTTGTTTAAATTTCGCTACAACGGTATCATAATCGACAGCTCCTCGAATGGCACTGTATTGAGAATAATCTCCCTCTTCAATGAAGTATACTCTAGGAGTGGCATTTCCAAAATTAATGACCGTTATGAACTTATTATACTGTTCATCACTCAACTTAGCCATATCGATATAAAGAACATCCAAATCATATTCTCTGATGACACGTTCTAAAACAGGCTTAAATTGAACACAAGCACTACATTCATTAGATCCAATATACAAAGCGAATGTCTCTTTATCCTCCATCTTTTGTAATACATCATCATAGCTAATTTCTGTATATGATTTATTATTACCACATCCAGCTAACATCAATACAGCAAGTAATGCGAAACCAATTTTCCAAATATTTCTCATTTTATCACATCCTAACTTACAAGTATCATTATATACTAAAGAACGCAAAAAAGAAAGTAGTTTGTAAAGAAAAAGAATCGCGATTATAAATCGAACGACCCACCTTTTTTATATATTAACATTTGATCAGGGAGTAAATAAATCGTTTCATTCTGTAACACAAGTTCGACAGGTTTTGTATTCATTGCTTCAGCTACACTTCTTAGAGTATCACCCTCGCGTGTAAAATAGTAACGTACATTTTCCATTGGTACTGCTAATTCCTGCCCTGGATAAATATAATCCGTACTATTAATACCATTCAACATTGCTAAATTATCAACAGTCGTATTAAAACGTCTTGCAATGTCATATAACGTATCACCTTTTTGAACTGTGTATAACATAAACAAATCATTCGCTTGAACCGGTACAATTAAAAAACCACCAGACGTTACTTCATAATTGTTACTAAAACCATTAATTTTTCTCAAAACATCGACCGTCGTTCCATATTGTTTGGCAATTTTTTCTAATGTATCCCCCTCTTTAATACGATAAATTCGGTACATTTTATCACCTCAATATAATGTATGCACCAAAACAAAAAAGGTCCCCAAGGACCTAATGATAAATGGCAAAACTTATTTTATTATTAAATGTAAATTCATTATTCGTATATAATTTACGAATGCCTGATGAATCATGATAATAATAAACACTATCGCCATTCACATAATAAACATAATCATCGACATATTTTATCTGATCGATACGACTCGTTGTAAATAGATATGTTCTCACATCTTTATTCCTGATATTAGAACGATATACTCGGTAATTACTACCTTCTCTTTGATAAAAATAGTAATATCCCGATAATGTTCCTCCAACTTTATCCACACGATCATAACCACTAAATTCGTTCGTCACATCATAATGGTTAAAATATAATTTTTGACCTACCGCATCATAAGCACTTACTTTTGACCACTCTCCACGATCATAATATTGAATTTGTGTATCAGCATTTCCAACTTCAACAATGGATTTCGACTTGATGTTTACTTCGTATTGTGTTGTCATACTAGGATCGAAAATATACATTGAATTTTCGACGATTCCTTGTACATAAGCATCAAAAGAAATGGAATGATTCGATTGGATCGTCTGTCTTTTATTATTCGTAACATCCACCATATAAAAAGTATTGAAATCGTAATCAGAATTATAATCAGCAACTACATAATACTTTCCTACTAAACCACTTATGGTCATATCATAAATATCGTTATCGAATAATTCTATCTCATATAATCGTTTTAATGTTTCTTTGTTCATGGTAAATAGACCACGGTAGTTTTGATATACTAAATAATGATTATCCACTAAATTATCTTGGCAAAATGTTACTGAATTATTATAACTTTCTTCAGTACCATGATCAATCCAATCATTTACATGATATCCTATTTCATTCATCGTACTAGCAAAAGTGTCAAGTCCTGTATCTCTACCTTGTAAATCATGGTAATACATCATAACCCCATCAACATTACAAGTGATATCAAACAATAAACGATCTTTTCTAAAAACTGGCAAAATACAAGTATATTGGTCACTATGATAAGTTTTAATTTCCGTTATGATACGTTCCGCTTTTGAAAAATCCGCATACGTCTGATAATCAAAATGATTAGTTCCATCATCCAATGTCAAATAATAATTATTGGTTTCCCCTTTCGTATTTGCCGTATAAATTTCTTTGATTTGATATTGTCTATCCCCATCTACAATCTGATATTCCACTTCAAAACCTTTCGTCGTAAATTTAAATAATACTTGAATACCAAAATAAAGAATAAATAATATTAAAACGACACCAAAAAAGCGTTTCATAAAACCACCTACTTTATATTAAAATTATATAGAATTTTGTCGTATTTTTCAAGTCATTTTATCTCATTCCTATTTTTTGCATCTTTTAAAAAACTATACAAAAAAGGCTCTATTTTATAGAACCTTGTTGTGAATACCCATATTTTTTCTTTTCTTTCATCATATATTCCGTAACAGCCGTTTCAATTTCGTCAAGTGCCTCTTTTTGAATATTCGATAGATATACCACTTCTTTTACGGTATCGATGACGATTTTTCCCCAGACAATTCCCATTTTGACTGTGATGTCATTAAACATATCAGGCGTGATCGCTTTAAAGAAATATCCAAACAATAATCGTTTCGTACCAAGAACTAATCGTTTATTTGTCAAAACGATAACATAAGTGGTAATAATATCAAACGGATTATCGTTTTTTTGAGCAGCAAAAGCATACTGCACTACTTCTCCAGGATTAAGATGCGATTCTACTATTTTGGAATGTTGTTTCAATCGCCAGCTGACTGTCCAAGGATATTTCCTTTTAAAGTCTTTTACTTTTTGATATACGACACCTTTATTTTCCATGGTACCTCCCTCAACTTACTACGCTATAAAGCCATTACTACGTAAGAATGCAACTGTTGTATCTTTATCTACGAATCCAGACTCATAATTGGTGTTATCTCCATTTTCAATTACTAAGTTAAGAGGAGTTCCCCACCTTGTATTTTCTTTAAAGAAAGAGATAGAACTTTGAAGTTTTGTTCTTTCTTCACTAGACAATTTTGTCACATTTAAATAATAAATATTAATATTATATTCTTCGGCAATTTCGTTGAGTACTGGTAGAGCATTTTCACAATGAATACATCCAGTTTGACCAATTACTAAGAATGCTTTTTGGTTACTTGCAAGCAACTGTTCATATCCAGTATAATCTAATTTTGTTAAATTAGGAGTTTCATCTGGCAATATAACATCACTGGCAATCAAACCATTATTTTGGAAGAAAGTAAATAAACTTTCACGATCCGCATAACCTTCTTGTTTTGCCACTACCGTTCCATCTTTAATGATCAAAGTAGTAGGTGTTCCAAAATCTTCTGCTTCGATTCCTGCTTTTTCAAGCATACTAACCAATTGATCCGTCGAAACATCATCCGTATTGATATAATGATAAGGAACATCGAATTCTTCTGATATAGCATCGATAATTGGTGTAAACATGGTGCAATAACTGCAACCAGGTCTTGCTAATAAGACAACATTCGTTTCTCCTGCCGCATAATAAGATTCATACTCTTGTACCACTTTTCTGCTTTGCTCATAATCGATCCACATGATAAGTGGTATCGCCAAAATAATAAGAGCTGCAACGCCAAGTAGAACAAGCGCTTTTTTACTTTCTGGATTCATCTTAGCTTTCTTTGTTTCTACTTTTTTGGTTTCTTCTTTTTTTGCAACTACTTTTTTTACCATTTCTTTTTGTTCTGTATTTTTAGTAGTTGTATTTTCTCGTGTTATTTTCTTCGTGCTATTATTCTTCTTTGTTGTTGTTTTCTTTTGATCTTTTTTCATCTACATCCTACTTTCTATTTTATGCTTGATTCTTTATTGCAAACATTATATTTGTTGCTTGCTAAAATAATTATACTTGTTTTTTCTATGAATTGCAACGAAAAATTATATTTCCCATTTTCTTTCATTCTTCCAAATAAAAGATATTCTTGACCTATCATTACAGACCATGTTAAAGACATAAAAAATAGTTAAGAAAATCCTTAACTATTTTGTCATGAATTTACAAACTAGCGAAGCAATTTCGGTTGCATTTTCAACTGGTAATCCTTCGATCATTCGTGCTTCTGCATATAATACCTTGGCATAATCTTGTAATTCTTCTTTATTTTTCTTGCTCAATTTCTTCAATGTTTTTGCAATCTCATGATTCTGGTTAATTTCCAACACCTTAGACGCTTTAATACTATTATTCATTGGCATTTTACTCAATGCTTTTTCCATTTCAACAGAAATTTCTCCTTTACTGCTTAAACATACAGGATGATCATTCAACTTATTCGTGAATCTTATTTCTTCTACCTCCGGAATAGCCGTTTTCATAATATCAAACATTTCTTTTGCATCTTCATTTGCCTTTTTCAATTCTTCTTTTTCTTCTTCTGTATCAAAATCCATCTTTTCTCCACAAACATTGACAAATTCTTTATCCATATAATTACGGATCATCATAAAGACAAATTCATCCACTTGGTCAGTACAATATAAAACCTCATAACCTTTTTCTTTTACCGATTCAACTTGAGGCAACATTTGAATTTTATCGATTGTCTCACCACATGCATAATAGATATTCTTTTGATCTTCTTTCATACGATTAACGTATTCTTTCAATGTTGTGATACCACCATCAAAAGAAGAGGAATATACTAATAAATCTTGTAATTTATCTTTATGCATTCCAAAATCATTGTAAATGCCATACTTTAATTGAAGCCCAAAGTCCTTGAAAAATTTTTCATAATCTTCTCTTTTTTCTTCTAACATGATTTCTAATTCTTTTTTAATTTTACTTTCGATGGAATTAGCAATCGTTTTCAAAATACGATTTTGTTGTAATGTCTCTCTGGAAATATTAAGTGTTAGATCTGGACTATCCACTACTCCTTTTACAAAACTGAAATAATCTGGTAAAAGATCACTACATTTTTCCATGATCAATACACCATTAGAATATAATTGCAACCCTTTTTCATATTCTTTGGTATAGTAATCGAATGGAGCATGGCTTGGAATATATAAAAGTGCATTATATTCGAAAGTTCCTTCTGCTTTTACATGCATGTGTCGAAGTGGTTTTTCATAGTCGTTAAATTTATCAGAATAGAAGGTATCATAATCTTCATCACTTACCTTTTTCTTATCGCGTTTCCAAATAGGTGTTAAAGAGTTGATTACTTCCACTTCGGTTACCGTTTCATATTCTGTTTCATCATTCTCATTTTTCTTTTCTTTCGCATGTGTATGACTGATTTCCATTTTAATTGGATAAGTAATATAATCACTATATTTGCGAACTAAAGATTCGATTTCATAAGTTTCTAAATATTTTGAATAGTCTTCTTCATTATCTTCCTTAATCGTCAAAATAACATCTGTACCATAACGATCCTTTTCAGCTGGTGTAATCACATAACCATCGATGCCACTAGATTCCCATTTGTATGCTTCATCACTTCCATATTTTTTAGAAATGACTTCCACTTTGTCTGCTACCATGAACGCAGAATAAAATCCAACGCCGAATTGACCTATAATGTCAATATTCTTTTTATGCTCGTTATCCGTTTTAAATTCTTCTGAACCAGATTTTGCAATCGTACCAAGATTTGTCTCCAATTCTTCTTTATTCATACCAATACCATTATCGCGAATTGTGAGAGTTCTTTTTTCTTTATCTATCATTAAAAAGATTTCAAAGTCTTTTTTATTGACTTTTATATCTTTATCCGTAAGAGATAGATAATGTAGCTTATCGATCGCATCACTCGCATTGGAAATAATTTCTCTAAGGAAAATTTCTTTGTTTGTATAAATAGAATTAATCATTAAATTCATCAATTTTTTTGATTCTGTCTTAAATTCTTTCTTTTTCATTTTATCACCTTCTTTTTAAGTCTAACACCAAAAGTTAGCAATGTCAAGATGCGAGTGCTAATTTTGCGATGAAATATTTAAAACATTCAACTAAAAACATCTGACTGTCGAGTCAGATATTTTTCACTTTGAGGAACATTAGCTTCTATTAATTCCGCATTTGTATTTCCAAGTTATTTAATATTACTAAATGAAGTAAATCAGTATAGTCCCTAATATTTCCATTTTTAGCAAATTCTGGATTGTTTTCTTTCCATTCTTTTGCTGTCATACCAAATAGTGCTACATTTAAAACATCAGCTTCTTCAGCATAAACAAATTTCTTTTGTGCATCTGTAAATGTTGGAACTATATAAGCCTTAATAGCATCTGTATGAACTACATAATTTAACTTTGCTAATATTCTGTTAGCTTGCCAATCTATCTTTTCTTGATACGCCTCATTTGCTTTTAATCTTTCAAATTCAGTTATTAAATATAATTTAAACTCTGGTGATAGCCAGCTTGCAAATTCAAAAGCAATATCTGGATGACCATAAGTTCCTTTCCACAAACCAATATAATCTATAGTGTTAATTCTTCTTAACCTGTTCTTTATTGTAAAAGATGGATCACTTGAATTTTGATACCTTGCTAATTCCGTTAATGAAATATAATTAATATTTCCTACTCTTAATATTCCTACTTTATTTTTTTTAACAACTATTTCTGTGAGAGTGTAAAAAATTCTGCGTAAAATCCATCTAACCATAATAAAATAGAAAAAATGGAGAGAATTTTATTTTACACAGAATTCTTTACACTCTCATTTATTTATTATAATCATGATAGAATTAAAGTGAAATTAAAAGGATGTCTTCTGTAAATTACAGGTTACAATCTTCTAATTAGAACTATTTATAAACTGTCCAACTTTTGGGGTTCAGTTCAATCTGATATACTCTATTCACCATTTACTTTATCATCTATTTTATTACTTATTTCTTTTAAAGTCTCTAAATATGCTTTTTCCACAGGGCTTATTGTTTTCACTTGATATTTTCTATATTCATTTTTTGCTTTTTCAATCGCCGTTTTATGACTAACGGTACCTGCTCCAACAAGTATTTTTTCACCAGCACCAGAAAGGATTGTATCTAATTGCCTAATATAATTTTCCATATACATTGGCCTATGCCTAATAGCTTGTATTTCTGCAAAATCAAAATATCCTGATACTAAATTATTTAAAACTTTTAGTTCTTCTTCTGTTAAATAATTTTGGCAATTACAACATCTTGTAACACAGGAATTTCTCCTTTAAATGTTGTCAATCCCATAAAAGGCTTTTCAGCATCTGCTCTTTCATGGATTACTTCTGAAGTAGTATGTCCATGTGCTGCATAATGCAATTTATTCTGTACAATTTTAAAAAATTCAATTGACTTACTATCTTTCGGATCATAGTCTACCGCAGTTGCGTATAAATCAAGGACTTGTCTTTTTCAGATGACCTTATATCTTTAATTCTAGCAAGTAATTCTTTCCAATAATTACCTCCAGCATTACCTTTAAGTCTTTCATCATCCATAGTAAATCCCTTAATAATATACTCTTTTAATCTTTCTGTTGCCCATTTTCTAAAGTTAGTAGCAATTTTAGATTTTATTCTATAACCTAAAGAAATTATCATATCTAGATTATAAAAAGGAATTTCTCTTGTAACATTTCTATTTCCTTCTTTTCGAACTTGTCGGAAATTCTGACAAGTTGATTCCTTATATAATTCTTCTTCTGCATAAATATTATTTATATGTTCTATGATATTTGTTCTTGAAGTACCAAATAATTCTGCCATTTGTTGTTGTGATAACCATACTGTTTCATTTTCAAATTTAACATCTATTTTTGTTAACCCATCTTCTGTTTGATATATTATAATATCTCCATTTACATTATCTATCATAAAAGCCTCCTTTTAATATCACGAACATTTGTATTGTATCATATAAATATTAATTATTCAATACTTATAAAACTAGTTCTGTACCTGAATTTAAACCTCGTGTGGAAAGA
>CALVJD010000024.1 GCA_944332005.1 uncultured Bacilli bacterium | reverse complement strand
TGATGACACTGTGTATAAATCGCTTTGATTTTCACAAGAAAGTGTTGGAGTACTGGTCGATACTCTTAAGTATCCTTTCATATAAGTCAATACTGTACCTGTTCCTACTCCACTTTGATTATTTAACGGACTTCTATCTCCACAGAATCCGGCATTGGTATCAATGTAACTTGCATAAGAAGATAAGACACTCGTATAAAAATTGTCATTTGCTTGTTTTATGTCAGAAGATTCACTTGTTCCATGGGCTTCCCCACTTGTATACATATATCCAGCATATATGGTATCTATGTGGGATGCATTAAATATACTAGTTCCTACTTGTCTATCAGTGGATGATTCGCCGTTTTGGTGTGCCGTTGTGCCATCATAGATCATTCTGATACTGCCATCTCCGTTAATTCGAATGATTCGCCAGTATCGATTGGCAAAATAGACATAGTTATTTTCCACACTGCCTCGGTAATAATAACTTGCCCCATCGTCATCGGTCGTCTCAAAAACGCCTTTTTCATGAGACTCGCATGTCGTATCATCACAGGCTGATTTTGTAAAATCTGGTATGTATGTATAAACTTGTAAATCGCCTAATGCTGTTGAAACTGTTTTCATTTTTGTAAAATACAAGTTACAATTCGTTCTATTATAATCTTCTGCATTATAATTGGTATAATCTCCTTCAAATGTCCAAGAGGAATAATCCCAAGAAGGTGTCACTCCATTCGTACAATTGGAAGATGTTTCATCAAACACATATCCATCACTTCTAGATGGCATACTCCTTGTACTCACACCATCGATGTAATATGCAAAAGAAGTACTTTCTGTATTTTCGTTTTTATTATTCTTTTCAAGCATTAAATTTTTATAAGAAAATACTAAAGCAACTATTAATACCATAATAGCAAGCACAATGATTATTTTTTTATTTTCTTGAAATATTTTTACTTTCATCATCGCGTTCCTCCTAAGAAATTGTGTAAGGATTTTCCATCGTCCCGTCACCCGATACTGTGACATCCCCACGAATATTTATGACGGGTTTTAAGCCATATGTGTTCATCGGGGTAACATCTCCAAAACTTCCAAATGAATTCACTCGAAAAATAAATGCGTACCATCCGTCATAACCAAACGGGTTATAGTATCCTACTGGTGTCATGGTCCAAAAATCGTTTCCTGTTGTTATATAACTGCTAGGAGCATTTTTTAGATAGTTGTAACTTCCATCAAAGATTCCTCCACTAGTTCCAGAAATGATTACTTCGTCAATTGTAATAAGTCCTACTGGATAGGTTAATGCTTTATTTCCTTTACTTGATGATGATACGGTATAATAATCATTAGAGTTTTCGCATATAAGTGAAGGCGTGCTTGTCGACACTCTTAAATATCCTTTCATATAAGTAGAAGTTGTTCCTGTTCCAACACCACTCTGCTCATTTAAAGTACTTCTATCCCCACAGAATCCGGAATTCGTATCAATATATGATGCATAGGATGATAATACACTTGTATAAAAGCTGTCATTGGCTTGTTTTATCGTAGAAGACGTGCCTAATCCATGAGCTTCTCCATTGGTATACATATAACCTAAATACATATTATCGTTATATGAGGAGTTAAACGCACTTGTTCCAACTTGCCGATCTGTAGAAGATTCTCCGTTTGTATGAGCTGTGGTTCCATCATAGATCATTCTAATACTGCCATCTCCATTAATACGAATAATTCTCCCATAACGATTGGCAAAATAGACCTAGTTATTTTCCACACTGCCTCGGTAATAATAACTTGTTCCATCGTCATCGGTCGTTTCAAAAACACCTTTTTCATGGGATTCACATGCCTCATCATCACAAGCACTCTTGGTAAAATCGGGTGTATAGGTATAAACTTCTAAATCTCCTAAAACTGTAGATACTGTTTTTGTTTTTGTAAAATATAAATTACATTTAGTTCTAGTAAAATCTGTGGCATGATAATTTTCATAATTTCCGCGAAATGTCCAAGTGGAATGATTCCAATTAGGTACGACACCATTCGTACAATTAGATTGCTCTTCATCAAATACATACCCTGTATTTTGCTTTGGTGCTTCTTTTTGGATACTTCCATCAATATAATAAGCAAAATAAATATCTCCTGGATCTTGGGCTGTTCCATTAATCACATTAAAATCTTTGTCTTCTGTGAATACAGCGAATGTTGTATACAAAAAGACTCCTGCTAGTAATAAAATACAGCTTATTGTAAAGATTACTATCGCTTTTCTCTTGGAGTTTTTCTCTTTAAATTTTTCTAGCTTCATAGTACACACCCATTCTATATTGATTGTACTATGATTAACCCCCCTCCCGTCAAGAAAATTTGAAAAAAATAAAAATTTATGCTATCATGTATGTAAATGAAGGAAACTTCAAAAAATAAAAAAGAATACATCTGAAGTGATGATCAGATGCTTTCCCAATTTTGTTATGATTGGCACCCGACTCAGGCAAATGCTGATTAAGGTGCCTTTATTATTATTTACATTATTACTTGAATACAATAATGACTAGCAATATAAATATTACTAGTAATAATTGATATATAATA
>CALVJD010000023.1 GCA_944332005.1 uncultured Bacilli bacterium | reverse complement strand
TTTTAAAAAAATTAGACATCATATAGGATAAAGCGGAAGGGTATTCGAATATATCTGCTCGAATGGATAGCTAATTGAAATAAAGTGAGTCCTACTTTAAATAAGGACATGATTCTATTTTTTATTTTGTTTTTTTTATAATTGTAACAGAAGTAGTTGTTTTATACAATATGAAGGGTAAACAGGTGTTAGGGTAATCTAGTACCTGTTTTTTTGTTTATAAAAAAACTGTCCGTAGGTAAGGTATTTTAGAAAAATGACGATTTGACAAAAATAAAATTCGGTATATAATAAGTTCCATCAAAAGGGGGACGTTATATGGAAAAAGAGTTAAAATATGAACGTATTCATCGCAATTTAAATATATTTTGGTCAATGATGTGGTGTTTCGCAATTGCTTTAACCATTAATCAAATGATAAATGAAAAAAGCAATCCACTTTATCAGATATTGTTATTAGCACTTTCTATTTTACTTTTATCTTGTTTAGTAAAATGGAGTTATGGTAGTAAACGAATACGTATGATGAAAAAATCATTGTAAAAGGATCTTATGGTCCTTTTTATTGTATCTTACATAGGCTTTTCCTTGTCTTTTCTTATCTTTTTATAGTATAATAAAAAAGGAAAATAAGTGGGTGAAAGTTATGTACTTGAAAGAAATAAAGGCGCAAGGTTTTAAATCTTTTGCAGATAGAATTAATTTAGAGTTAGGAACAGGAATTACGGGTATTGTTGGACCAAATGGGAGCGGGAAAAGCAATATTGTCGATGCTGTTCGTTGGGTTTTAGGAGAACAATCGGTGAAATCGCTTCGTGGAGATGGGGCGATGACGGATGTCATTTTTTCTGGTAGTAAATCACGTAATAAGCAAAATGTTGCAAGTGTCACTTTGATATTTGATAATAGCGATAAATACTTGCCAGTCGATTTTACAGAAGTATCCATTAAAAGACGCGTATATCAGGATGGTACAAATGAATACTTTTTGAATGGTGAAAAATGTCGTTTAAAAGATATTACGGATATTTTGTTGGATAGTGGGATGGCAAAAGAAAGTTTTAATATTATTTCACAAGGAAAAATTGAGGAAATCCTATCGAATAAACCAGAAGATCGTCGTGTCATTTTGGAAGAGGCTGCAGGGGTGTTAAAATATAAAAAGAGAAAAGAAGATGCACTTCGAAAATTGGAACGCACTCATAACAACATGAATCGAGTAGAAGACATTATTCATGAACTAGAAAGGCAAGTAGAACCTCTTCGTGAGCAAAAAGAAAAGGCATTAGAATATAATGCAACCAAAGAACAGCTAGAAAAGCTTGAAGTCGCATTGATTACGAATGATATTACGAATATCAATACAACTTATCAAGAAAATAAGCGTAAAATTGATCGTTTGAATCAAGAAGTAGTAGAACTGATGACGGCCAGTTCGAAGACGGAAGCAGAAGTCGCAACCTTTAAGAAAAAAAATCAGGAACTGAATCAAAAAATTACCAACGCTCAAGCGGAACTGATAAATGCTAGTACGGAATTAGAAAAACAAAATAGTCGAAAACAAATTTTACTAGAACGTAAAAAATATGAGGTAGAAGATACCAAACTTCATGATAATATCATCGAGTTGACTGAAAAAGAGAAAAGTATTGATGCTGAATTAGTACAGCATAATCAAGTGTTAAAAAGTCAAGAAGAAGAATTAGAAGGATTTCAGAACCGAATTTATAAATTGGAACAAGATATGAAAGAAAATCGCAATAAAAAAAGTCATTATGATCAAGAGTTGAGTCAAAAAATACGTTCTAAGACAGTATTAGATAATAAAATTGAAACATTACAAGATACCATTGAAAATAATGGAACATTGCCATATGCTGTCAAAAACGTTTTGAATAATCCGAAGTTACGTGGTATTCATAATGTGATTGGTAATATTATGGAAGTAGATTCAAAATATGCGGTGGCTATTTCAACGTCACTTGGTGCTAGTACGAATTATATCATCGTCGATAATGAAGTATCGGCAAAAGAAGCAATCTATTATTTAAAGGCGAATAATATTGGAAGAGCTACTTTTTTTCCTCTCAATGTTATCAAACCAAAAGGAATCGATTTAGAGACGAGTAGGTTATTAAAAGAATTACCTGGAGTTGTTGGGATTGCTTCTGATTTAGTAAAGTGTGAAAGTCAATATCGAAGTATTATTCAAAACCAATTAGGAAATGTTATTGTCGCACATAGTATTGATGATGCCAATAACATTAGTCGTCAATTAAAGTATCGATATAAGATTGTTACACTAGATGGGGATCTTTTACATGTAGGAGGTTCTTTAACTGGTGGTAAAGTCCAAACAATGCGAAATATGATTCAAGATAAGTATGAGTTACAGACATTATTGAATAAGCAGAATTTACAGATTGAAGAATTAAAACGACTAGAAGAGGCGATCAATCGTCTTGACTACGAATTAAAAGGGTTAGAAGACAAACTTTATTTAGAGCAAAAAGAAAAAGCAGCTATGGAACATGCTATTTTCAATGAAGAAGTATTGGTTCGCGATTTAGAAGAACAATTAGGTAACGTGAGAGAACAGAGAGAAGGAACGAAGCATATTCTCGAGCACACGCTTAGTGTGGAAGAAGAGGAAGTGATCAATACCTATTATGAGATTTTAAAAAAGAAAAATGAATGGGAACAAAAGTTATCTCATCTTCAAAAAGAACGTGCTGACTTAAATGAGAGTATTGAAGAATACGATGAAGCTTTAAAAAGAGAAAATAGTACTTTTAATCAAAAAAATCAAGAATTAAAGAAACTAGAAATTGATGTGAATCGTGCCGATGTAAAACTAGATACCTTACTTACGACTTTGAATGAGACTTATCATATGACATATGAAAAAGCAAAAGAAACTTATTTACTAGAAGAAAATGAGGAAGATGCACGTAGAGGAGTAAATATGTTAAAACGTCGCTTACAGGAAATTGGTGTTGTGAATCTTGCGGCTCCAGAAGAATATGATCGTGTCAGTGAACGTTATGAGTTTTTAGTTAGTCAGAAAGCTGATTTGGTGAGTGCGGAAAATACCCTTTTAGAAATCATTGAAGAAATGGATACGATTATGAAAGAAGAATTTTCTAAAACTTTTGAACTCGTACAAAAACATTTTAGTGAAACATTCCGGGAATTATTTAAAGGTGGACATGCTGAATTGAAACTGACGGATCCTAAAAATCTGTTAGAAACGGGAATTGAAATTGTTGCCTCGCCACCAGGAAAGAAACTTTCGACAATATCACTATTATCTGGTGGAGAAAAAACATTTACGGCGATCAGTTTATTATTTGCGATTTTAAAAGCACGACCTGTCCCATTTTGCATTTTAGACGAAGTAGAAGCAGCTTTAGATGAGGTCAATGTCGATCGTTTTGGTAAATATTTATCAGGATTAAAAGATAAAACCCAATTTATTTTAATTACTCATAAAAAGAAAACAATGGAATATGCCGATATTTTATATGGTATTACAATGCAAGAGTCGGGTGTCAGTAAATTAGTAAGTGTGAAATTAGAAGAAATTCCTGTTTAACTTTTGACAGATCATCAGAAAAAATGTTAGAATACTAGCTAATTATGAAAAAGGTGTTTCCTATGATGAAAGAAATGTTTATGGCAAATTGGTCTAATTATTTAAAAAAAATAAAAGGAACGAAAATGAAAATTATGTTAAGTGCGATTGTAAGGTGTTTAGCTATGGTCGCGATTCCTTTTGGTATATTATGGATGAGTTCTAATGTTATCGTTCATATCATATCTGTCGTTATGATAGCCATCATTAGTAAAATAGAAAAAGAGGTAATCATTGATACTAGTTGTCAGGATTTAAATTTATTGGATGATATTTATATTATGATCGAATATATGTTGCGTGATTTTCGCCTTTCTGATTTAACGGAGGAACAGATGCTTGCTTATCATGAAGATATCAGCAATGTTCTTTCGGAACTGAATCGGATTAACTTTCATACGAAAAGTCAGGAATTTTATGACCAAATGATGTTAGAGGCACATATGTTTTTCCATGAACGCTTACATGACTATCAAAATGATCACTTATCATCTTCTTCACAAGCGGATGATGAAGGCTTAGACATGAATATGGAATATAGTCCTAATGTTGATATACAAATATTGTATGATTTAGAAATGTTGATTAAAACATTAAGAAATCTTGGATTTCACGATGATGGAATTGTAAATTTTTTAAAAATTCATGCCCCTGAAGATTATTCAACTTTGAATGCTTTGCTATTATCAGCTAAACAGGACCCACATTTCTGGCAATCGGTCTATCGTAATTTTAATCCAGATACAGCAGTGAGTCTGATCGACTTAGAAATAAAAAAGCAATACGAGGAAGCAATCAAACATGTCTCGTATGATGAAAAACAACAATTAGAAAAAGATTATTATCAGCGTTTGTTAGAAAGTTACGAAAAAAGAGTAAACGAGGAAGAAAAACCAAAAATGTTACAAAAAAGAAATCGTTGAGTTTTCTTTTTTGTTATGATCGTATAAGTGAGGGATCTTATGAAGGAAGATATTTTTATAAAAAACAGTGTTGAAAAATTGAAGGCAGGTAAATCTACTTTCTTTTTGGATCCCAGAGAACAAAAGTTAATTGAACGACATTTTAAAATGAACGAACGAACCTATCAATGTTTTTCTATTTATGAAGGATGCGACAAAGTAATTTTTTATAGGAATGTAATTCCTGAGGTTACATTATTAAAAATCGTTTCTCATAGTCCCCTAGAACATCGTTCTATTTTGGGATTCTTATTTACATTAGGCATTGATTCTCATATGTTTGGAGATATTGTCGTAGGAGAAAATAGTTATGTTGTCGTACTGTCATCAATCGCCGATCTCATTCGATATCAATTGAAGCGAATTGGTCATGAAAACGTGCATATAGAACCAGTTGATCTCGATCTTTTAGAGGGTTATCAAAAGAAGTATCGATGTCTTTCATTAAACGTTCCGAGTTTAAGAAGTGATGTCGTGATTGCGAAAGCACTTTCCATCAGTAGAAGTAAAGTATCGGATAAAATTCGCAATAAAGAAATATATGTAAACTACGAAAATATCAAAAATGGGAATAAAATTTTAAAAGAACAAGATGTTTTTTCAGTAAGAAAGTATGGTAAGTTTCGTTTTCATCAAATTATTGGTAAAACCAAAAAGAATGATTATCGAATTGAATTATGGAAATATGAATAAATCGAGAGTATTAAGTTGCACGAAAAAAGCTATCAATGATAGCTTTTTTGCTTAATATAGAATATATTGATTTAAATCATAGATCGTATTATTGATTTTGATATATAGATAATACTTTCCTGTGATTCCGAAATCGTTGATATATTTAGTAACGGTAATACCGTTGGCATCTTCTTCTTCGTTAAAAATATCGATACACATAGCAGTATATGGCCTTTTGGAAATACGTACATCGTATGCACGTTTATCGAATGTATTATCTAAAATAACTTGAACTTTGTCATCTTTTTGGAAGGTACCAGTTACAACTAAACGATCGGGTTCTTTTTTAACACTGATGTTATAACGGTTATAATGATCATCGATTTGTTTAGAAAATATCAGAATCGGTTTTGAACTCGAAGTAGGAGTAATTCCCATATTTCCTAATCGTTTTCCTTCACCTAAGCTAAATTCACTATCGGAATAAAAATTCATTTTTTCAGCACGATAGAAATTACCTGGTAATTGCATTTCAAAGATGACTTCATCGTTTAAAATTTCAACACTGATGGAATTTAATCGATCTATATCGGTAAGACCAGCCGGTTGATTTTGAACGATTCCATCTTGATAAGATATTCCTCCAGAATGAATCAAATAATGATTTTCACCTAAATAATCGACATCTGAAATATAAGGGGAATAAAAGTCACTACCACGATTTTTGCCATATTCCCATACTTGAGAAATGGTGTGGTTGACAGTATCGAGGTGATAGATCACACCACGACTATAATTGTTTACAGCATCTATGTATTCTTCTTTGATTTTCGAGCGATTATTACCATTGTCAAAAACAAATAAATCGCCATTTGGTAAGATCATCGAAGCGTGTTGACTCCATTGCCATTCAAAATTGTCTCCAATTGGGGTAAAGAAATACTTTTGATATTCGTCACTCCAATTTGTTGGATCGCCAACGATCCAATTAAGCTCGCTAGAATTGTAATCGATGTTGATGATGGCATCTTGATGACGACCAGATAACGTGATCGAGTTAGTTGCTTTATCGTACCATACCGCATTATTATGGAACCAATCATATTCGCTCCAATTTTCGTTTTTTCCATCTTCCATATTTAATAGCTTTTTGAGATCGAAAGTTTTGACAATTTCTCCTGTATCGCGATCCATCTCGACAATATAGTCTTCGACGGTTCCGCTTGTAAAATCATTGCTAGCAATCAAGAAATTACCGTTTTCCATTTCGAAGACATCGTGGTGATAGCCACCTGGAAGAGAATATTCAAAATAGACTTTTCCTAAAAAATCCATTTCCATTAAACCCGTTGTATAGTAGGGTGGATTGATAAGACGATTGGTACTGAGTAATAAATTGCCATTATTTAAAGTTTGAATATCCCATAAATACATATCTGTTAAATACCAACGTACATCACCATTTACATCATAAGCAGCTGTATAGCCACTACTAGAAGGCGTTACAAAATATAAATCATTTCCTAATAATTGCTTGTTGGCTATAACGCTAGTAGGTAATATAAAATCATCAGGAAGGAGATCAGTTTTAATAGTGAGCGTTTTGGTTTCGTTGTTGACGGTAAGATCGATTATATTATCTGTGCCAGCATATAATCCATAAATTGGTAAAATATGTTCTTTACTAGGTGTAAATTTTTTGGTATAAGTTGTATTTTCATCTTTTCCATGAATGACTACGGTTGGAGCCGTCAAATCTTTGGTTTGGAAGATGATGAGAGCTGTTAGGGGAGAATTGCCATATGGATTGACAATAATCCGTGGATTTTCAAAAGTATCGTCTTTCGTAGGATAAAAACTCTGTTCTAATTCTTGTTGATAGACAAGGATATCAACTTCTTCTGCAATTGGATTCGCACGATCCGTAAAATAGAAAATAGCGATGGAACTTAAGCAAGCTACAACGATAAGTAAAATAAGTTTATAACTTGTTTTCATGTTTCCTCCTAAATTAAACGAATTTCTTTTTCCGTAAAGAATGGTTTCTTTGGATCGATACGATCAAAGAAGAGAATACCATCTAAGTGATCACATTCATGTTGAAAAGCAATCGATAATTCTTCTCTGGCACGAATGCGAATTTTATTCCCGTCTTCATCATATCCTTCAATTGTTACCCTAGCAAAACGGGGAACATGTCCTTCTACTTCACGATTGACACTCAAACATCCTTCCCCAGCTTCTGCAGCTACCATTTCTGTTGAATGACTGACTATCTTGGGATTGATGACAACATAATTATCAAATTTTCCCTCATCGTATTCGTGGACGATGATAATAATTCGCTTATTGATTCCAATCTGTGGGAATGCAAGTCCCATTCCAGGACGTAAATCATATTTCTTTTCGTATTCTTCAATTTGACTATAAGTAAGATGATCGATCGCACGCTTGATTAAGTTGTGCTCTTCTTTTGAAAGAGGAAAAGTCGCATCTTTACTTATTTTTCTTAAGTGTGGATCTTTTTCATCTAATATATCTAATTTTTGAAACATAGACATCAACTCCATAGTCCTTATTTTATCACGAAATCTAAAAAAAAGAAAGAGAAGAGGGTGAAAAGAAAAAAGAAGTAAAACTTCTTTTTTAATGAACACCTGAACCAAATGCACGAGCACCGATTACAATTACTAATAAAATAAATAGTACTAAAATGATTGCAGCACCGTATCCAGCACCATAGCCGCCTCCAACGTTGCAACCACATGGAGCACCACAGCCATAGCCTTGGTATCCACCGTAATAATACATACTAATTACCTCCTATCTAGTTCTAATATAGTTTATTAATAAATGTCTAATTTGAGCATGAACAATACCTATTTTTGCTGATTTTAGAAATTTAGTTGTCTGGAAAATATAAAATATGTTATGATATTATCGTAAGGTGATGATATGAAGCCATTAATCAAAAGTTTAAAGCATATGATCAATGATATGGATAAGCCTTTACTTGTGGTAACGATTATCTTGTTTTTATTTGGAACTTTAAATATTGTAACGGCATCTTCCAGTGAAGCAGTCTCTTATAATATTTCTCTTTATTATTATTTTTTTAAACAGATGGAAATTTTATTGTTAGGGGTTTTTGTTTCGCTTTTTATTTTGAATATTCCAACGAAGAAATGGAAACCGTTTGCATTCATTGGCTTTGTTGGCGTTACATTTTTACTTGCTATGCTCACATTTCGTGGAGAATCTCATCGTGGTGCGAAAAACTGGATTTTTGGTGTTCAACCAAGTGAATTCGCAAAACCGGTTTTAATCGTATGTTTGGCCCTTTTATTTGATGTTTTTTATAAAAAGTTACGTACGAAAGGAATCAATCATTATGATATAATTGGTATTCT
The DNA here is from genome assembly GCA_944332005.1 of uncultured Bacilli bacterium. Lineage (GTDB taxonomy): Bacteria > Bacillota_I > Bacilli_A > RF39 > UBA660 > CALVRE01. The sequence goes on along the minus strand of CALVJD010000023.1, from coordinate 3,204 downwards.
TTTATTTGTTGGTCTATTGTTTCCTATTTTCATATTTGAACAAAAAGATTTTGGTAGTATGTTGATCTTGTTAGCCATATTTGGTGTTTTATTTTTAGTGAGCCCTATTTTACGAATCGAAAAATTAAAGACAGTTATCTTTTTGATTATTGTTGCTGCTTTTGGAATTCTGGTCATTTTAAATACCAAAGGTTACATTTTAACCGATGCCCAACTTGCTCGCTTTAATTTCTGGGATCCATGTAGTCGCTATGAAACGGGAGGATATCAGATCTGTAATAGTTTTATTGCTATTAATAGTGGTGGATTAACAGGATTAGGAGTAGGAAAGAGTAAGCAAAAATATTCTTATATTCCAGAAGCTCATACTGATTCCGTTTTCTCGATTATTGTAGAAGAATATGGATTACTATTCGTAACACCTATTTTTATCGGTTATTTATTTATTTTAAAGAGAATTTTAGATATTTCTACGAATGCTACAACCGTTCGTGGCCAATATTTAGCGCTTGGGGTTGCTGTTTATATATTCATGCATATCTTAATTAATTTAGGTGGCCTATTTGGAATTATGCCTTTGACTGGGGTTCCACTGCCGTTTCTTTCGTATGGTGGGTCGTTTGCACTTTCTTTAATCGTATCGCTTGCAATCGTCCAACGTGTTCATATCGAAACCAAACGAGAACGTATTCGTCTTTAAATTTATCACGAAGATGTGATAAATTTTTTTATGAAAAAAAGGAATTGATGAGCAATGAACGTATATTTTTAGTAGAAGGGTGATAAATGATAGAAAGGAAATTATGAAGTTTGTTTTAACATGGTGGAAAGAATATCGTTATAAGTGGCATGTACTAGGAATTGGTGGGTTGTTGATCCTAGCTTTCTTTAGTTTCCTTCTTTTTCCAAATGAAAAAAAAGAAGAGATCGTTTTAATTGATGCAGAAGATGTCGAAAAAGAAGTAGTAGAATCTAAACCGGAAATGATTAAAGTAGATATTAAAGGCGCTATTTTAAAACCTGGTTTATATGAGTTAGAAGCCGGTAGTCGTGTTCAAGATGTGATCGAAAAAAGTGGTGGATTAAATGTCGATGCCGATACATCGATGATCAATTTAAGTAAGGTTTTAGAAGATGAAATGGTCGTAATTATCTATACGAAAGATGAAATTCAAGCATTAGAAGAAGGAAATACAAACATTAAATATATCGAAAAAGAATGTATTTGTCCTTCGATTGAAAACGATGCTTGTATCGAAAAGAGTGAAGGAAGCATGGATGATGCAATAAATGGGGAATCGACAAGCCTAGTTTCCTTAAATCACGCCACATTAGAAGAATTGATGACATTGCCCGGAATTGGCGAAGTAAAAGCCCAAGCAATTCTCGATTATAGAGAAGAAAGTGGCAATTTTAATACGATCGAAGAATTAAAAAATGTAAAAGGAATTGGCGATAGTACCTTTGAAAAACTTAAAGACTATATTACAATCTAAATTCTTTTATCTTTTTTTATTATTGGCTTCCTTTGTCTATACTTTTTGGGTGATCCAACATGAGATCATCTTTTCTTCTTACGTGGAAGGAGATCAAACGATAATCGGAACGATTATATCTCTTAAAAAACAAGAAGATCGAACGACGATCGAATTAAAAGGAAAAGAAAAATTGATCATGACTGTTTATGAAGATTTTGACTATGAAGTAGGAGATCAGATTAAAGTAGTGGGTAGTTTGAAGTTACCTACGATAAACCGCACTTTTTATTTATTTAATTATCGTAATTATTTGCGAAGTAAAAAGATTTATTATCAATTAGTACCGACCAAAATGGAACTTGTAAAAAAAGATGCTTCTTTTTTATACGATTGGAAAGGAAAAGTAACTTCTTTTTTTGATTCTAAAGAACAAGCTAATTATTTAAAATACATTTTATTAGGAGATAATAGCAATATCGAAGAAGACATGTTAGAAAGTTATCAGAATAATGGTATTAGTCATTTATTTTCTGTTTCAGGAATGCACATTACTTTTTTAGCGACGGCTATTTTAATGATATTAAATCGTTTTTGGAAAGATAAAAAAAGGAATTATATCATCGTCAGTATGGTTTTATTATTTTATTCCTTTGTAACCGGTTTTTCTCCTTCTATTTTAAGAGCTCTTTTGCTATTTTATCTATTGACATTACGCAAGATTGTCAAGCTTAAAATCGATACTATTTATTTGTTGATGTTGGTGACGTCTATTCTTCTATTTTATAATCCTTATTACGTTTATCATTTGGGATTTCTTTATAGTTTTACGATTTCCTTTGTTCTCATTTATGCCAACCATTATTTACAAGAACAACATGGTTATTTTCGAACATTATTGATTATTTCGATTTTAGCTTTTTTAACTAGTATTCCCATTTCTCTTACTTATAATTTTGAACTATCTATTCTGACTCCTCTTTATAATTTATTTTTTGTCCCATATGTTACTTATTTGTTATTTCCCCTCTCTTTTTTGATTTTATTAGTTCCACCACTTGGAAGACTATATGAGCTATTAATTGTGATTATGGAATGGATCTCGAAACTGCTTTCTCATTCTTCCTTTACTATTTCGTTTACAAAACCACCAATATGGTTTTTATTCATTCTTATAATCACACTCATATGGGTCATCATTGGTATTTGTCATCATCGCCTTAAACGAGTCATTTTGCTTCCTATTTTATTATTTTCTTTGTATTTGTTTCCTTATTTTCGTAAAGAATTGGTTGTTACCGTGCTCGATGTAGGGCAGGGAGATTCTATTTTAGTAGAACTTCCTCATAATCGTGGCAATCTGTTGATTGATACAGGTGGGAATTTGATGGATATCGAAGATTATGATTATGCGATTAGTAAAAATACGTTAATTCCTTATTTAAAAGCAAGAGGAATCCAAACGCTAGATTATTTAATTTTAAGTCATGGTGACTTTGATCATATAGGAGAAGCCATTTACTTAGTTGATCATTTTAAAGTAGAGACCGTTATTTTTAATGGTGGGGAACAAAATGAACTTGAGCAAGAATTAATGAAAACATTAGATCAAGAGAAAATTCCATACTATTCGTGCATGAAAGAACTAAATATAGATCAATATCAATTACAGTTTTTAAATACAAAAGAATATGATAATGAAAATGATAATAGTAATGTTATTTATTTT
>CALVJD010000022.1 GCA_944332005.1 uncultured Bacilli bacterium | reverse complement strand
TTGGTAGAAAAAATAAAAATAGATTTAAGAAATTCAGATTATCAAAAGTGTTCTGCATTATTTGATGAAATAAATAAAGCAATTAAAAATTAAATCTATCAAAAAAGGGCAAGGACATGTATGCCCAGTACATACTCATGTCATTAATCGTCACATTTATAAACATACTTACACTCCGCAATATACTTGCTCAGAAGAAAACCAAATTATCAATTTAGATAATCATGGTTGTTGTGGAAACAATAATCAATTTTAAAAAGTAGCAAAAGATTGCTACTTTTTCTTTTTAATCAATTTTGAATAGATAAAAAAGATCGACATATGTATAGACATTGTATATACTATAATAGAGGTGACAAAATGGAAATAAGAATTCAGAAGTGGGGGAATTCATCTGGTATTAGAATTCCCAGTAGTATGTTGAAATCTTTAAACATCAAGGCAAATGATATTTTAAATATCGAACAAGTGGATGATAAAATCATAATTAGTATTCCTAAGAAAAGGCAAATATCGTTAAGTGATCGCTTTAAAGAATATCATGATAAAAATTTGACAAAAGAATTTTCTTGGGATGAACACATAGGAAGAGAAATATGGTAAAGCAATATGTACCAAAACAAGGAGATATCGTCTTTTTTGATTTTAATCCTACAAAAGGGCATGAACAAGCAGGATTTCGTCCAGCGGTAGTCGTTAGTGGTAATGTGTTTAATCAAAACACCCATATGGTGATGGTGTGCCCAGTCATCTCTAATCAAAAGTATTTTCCAACTCATTATTTATTAGAAGATACAAAAAAATTCATGGTTCTGTTTTGTGTGAGCATATTAGAAGTATTGATTATGAAGCTAGGCATTTAACTTTTGTCGAAAAATTAAGTGATAATGATTTGATCAGTATTATGACCTTATTAAATGCATGTATAGAAGAGTAAAACGGTTATCATATAACATTTTATGCAATCATTTACTTTAAAAAGTAGCAATCTTTTGCTACTTTTTTTGGTCGATAGATTCTATATATTCTTCTAAACTTAACTGTTGCTCATAAATGTTCGTTGCTTCACTGATCCCTACATAACGATAATGCCAAGGTTCGTATTTAAAGCCTGTAATATCCTCTTTTCCTTTGGGGTAACGCATAATAAAGCCATAGAGATGAGCATGTTCACTCATCCATTCAAATTCTGGACTAGATTCAAATTCGTCATAGTCTAAATTAGATCCCATGACATCGACGGAAAGCCCTGTTTGATGTTCACTATGACCTGGCTTTGCACAACATTTATCGGCATACTCTTGACCTTTGTTTTCTACGTATCCTTGATATAAGTCTTCTTGATAAGCATAATCACGATATGCCGAAACGGCAATGATAAAATAGCCAAGATCTTTCGCATCTTTGGCTAGTGCTTCAAAAGCTTCTTTTGCATCTTTTCTAAGATATTTATTATGATTAGAATAGTTGATATTGATTTCTTCTAGATCATTTGGAATGTAATCAGAGGGAAGCATTCTCGTTTTATTGACAAGGACCAATAAATCTTCTGGTTGATCGATCACGATAATTTCCTCCTTTTTTAATAATGGAATATCCTTGGTGAAAAAAAAGATAATGATAACAGCAATTCCTACGTAAATAATTTTCTTTAGTGTTTCGTCTTTCACAATGATCACCACTATATTATATGATGAACATTTTAAAATAAAACATTATGAAAAAGAAAATCAAAAAAGGATATCATGTATCCTTTTATTTGACAAAATATTCGTAGTATTCGTCGTAAGTAATTCCTAATTCATGGATTTTAGTAGCCGTTTCAACTCCTACATAACGATAGTGCCAAGGTTCATAGTCATATCCTGTCAGGTATGTTTTTCCTTCTGGATAACGTAAAATAAAACCGTATTCATGAGCATGTTCTTGTAACCAAGCAAATTCTTCTGTCGATTCGAAAGTAGAAAAATCGGTAGTTGGCGTAATCACATCGATCGTAAGTCCTGTTTGATGTTCAGAGTGGCCTGCTCGGGAAGAACAACTATCAGCCCATTCTCTTCCGTGTTGACTGACGTAACGATTGTATAAAACAACCTGAGTTTGATAGCTACGATAGGTGGATGTGGCAATCAAATTTAAACCTTCTGTCTTCATTTTTTTACACATATTCGTATAAGCTTCTTTTGTTTCTTGTGTTACTTGTTGATTTGTCCTCGTACATTCTGTTAAAGTAACTAAATCATCGGGTACGAAATCAGCTCCTAATGTGTAATATTTATTAGCAATAATCAAATTACCCTTACTGAAATCGCTTTCGATATCGTATTCATAAAAAGGATAGTCGATATGGACGTTTACTTCTTGAACAATATCACGATATGTTTTATCGGTATGACTCTTTTGATAGTTTAAATAACGCTCAAGATTTTCTTCGATGAAATAATCTTGACTGATAAAAAAGCGAATCTCCTTTTGATAAGGAATCTCTAATTCATCAATATTATGATTGACTAGTAGAATAATTTCATCGGGCGCAACTTCTTCGTTTTCTTTTGCATAATCAAGATAACGATCTAGTAACGGGAATTGAAATGCATCATTTGTTAGTAATTCTGGAATGATGACGTCGTAATTCTTCTCTTCGATTTCTTTTACTTGATCTTCCGTAAGAGATGAAGTAATGATTTCGATTTCATCTTCAGTATATCCCATACTTTCCAGTTTACTAGGTTTGTTTTGCTCATATAAGAAAAAGCTTAAACAACTGATACCACCAATGGTTACGATCATCAATAATGATATCATCATTTTTTTCATATTCTCACCTATAGTTATTATAACGAAAAAAATGAAAAAGATAAAGATCATAAGTACAGTAATTGACTTTCATAGACACTTATTATAAGATTGTAATAGATAAGGATGATCATATGGATTCATTGTTGAAATTATTAAAGTATTTAAAGAAGTATTGGAAATGGGCTCTTTTGGCGCCTCTTTTTGTTATTTTAGAAGTGGTAATGGATTTAACCTTACCTAATATTATGTCTAATATTGTCAATATTGGGATTGGTAATCGAGATTTTTCTTATATTATGTGGAATGTCATATTGATGTTAGTTCTTACTTTTGTTGGCGTAGTGGGAGGATTACTGAGTGCGTATTATGCTAGTAAGGCAAGTCAAAGTGCGGCATCGGATCTAAGACATGTGATTTTTGAGAAGGTAAGTAAGTTATCTTTCTTTCAATTAGGAGAAATGAAAACTGGTCATTTCATTACGGTGTTAACGAATGATATTTCTTTGATCGGACGTATTTTTATGATGTGTATGCGTATGTTGTTTCGTGTTCCTGTCATCATGATTGGTAGTTTATTTATGGCCTTATCGATTAGTCTTAAGTTATCTAGTATCTTAATTATTATTATTCCTATTTTGTTAATTGTCGTCGTCATCATTATGCGAAAATCTTATCCATATTTTAATTTAACACAAGAAAGTATCGATGAGGTAAACACGACGGTAAGAGAAAACTTAGGAGGAATTCGTGTCGTAAAAGCATTTGTGACCGAAGGTTATGAAATGGAACGTTTCGATAAGGTAAATGAATATGCTCGCAACATCATGATCAAAGGGGTTAGAATTATCTCTTTAGCAATGCCGGTTATGATGTTATTTGTCAATTTAGCTACGATAGCGGTTCTTTGGATCGGTGGCTACGAAGTGACTTACGGAACGATGCAACTAGGAGATATTATGGCTTTTATTCAATATTTGACGAATATTTTAACTTCATTATTGATGGGATCAATGGTAATTGTCATGTTTTCTAGAAGTGAAGTAAGCGCAACACGTATTTGTGAAGTATTAGCGCTCGAAAATGACTTTCAAAATGTCGAAAATCCACTTGCTCTCGAGAAGATGGAAGGACGTGTCGAATTTCAAAACGTCAGTTTCTCTTATACCGAAGGTTCAGGAGATGCCGTGTTGCGTAACATTAATTTTACAGCCGAACCAGGAGAGACGATTGCCATTTTAGGTGCCACGGGAAGTGGGAAAAGTACACTTGTCAATTTAATTCCTCGTTTTTATGAAGTGTCAAGTGGACAAATTTTAATCGATGGTATCAATGTTAATCATTATCGTCTCGACTATTTACGAAAACATATTGGAATTGCGTTTCAACAAACGTTTATTTTTTCCGATACGATTTTTAATAATATTGCATATGGCAAAAGCGATGCAACCTTAGACGAAGTAAAACGGGTAGCTCAGATTGCCCAGGCCTCTTCCTTTATCGAGGCAAAAAAAGAAGGGTATGATTATTGGCTAGAACAGCGAGGAACTAATTTAAGTGGAGGACAGAAACAACGTATCGCTATCGCCAGAACACTTTTACCTAATCCAAGTATTTTGATATTAGATGATTCTACCTCGGCTGTTGATATGAAAACCGAACGTGAAATTCGTCGTGGACTCCGTAAGGAATTTGGTAAGCATACTACTTTTATTGTCGCAGGGCGTATTTCATCTGCTATGGATGCTGATAAAATTATCGTGTTAGAAGATGGAGAAATGGTTGGAATGGGAACACATAAAGAATTGATGAAAAACTGCTCAATCTACCAAGATATCTATTATTCCCAAATGGAAAAGAAAGGGGGAAAATAAATGGATGATAAAACAATTTCATCTACTGCCGTGAATCCTAAAGCGACGATCGCTCGTCTTTGGGGATATTTAAAAAAGTATAAATGGCAATTATGGCTAATCACCCTTATGGTAATTGCTTCTACAATTGCCAGTGTATTAGCACCTCTTATCATGTCATTTGCAATCGATGATTTTATTGGGAAAGGAAATTTAAATGGCTTACTTTGGGTTCTATTGATATTGGCAATGATCTATGTTTTGCATTCTATATTTACTTGGGTTATGAATGTTGTTATGGTAACGGTTAGTGAAGGATCACTCTATCACTTGCGTAAGGATTTGTTTGAACATTTACAATCTCTTTCTCTAAGTTTTTTTGATCAAAACAAAAAAGGTGATTTGATGAGCCGATTCACCAATGATATCAGCATTATTAGCGATGCCTTAAGTGATGCTGTTACGCAAGTTATCAGTAGTGTTATTACTTTAATTGGCGTTACTTTCATCATGTTTATCATGAATCCTATTTTAGCGATTACGACAATTATAACCGTTCCATTCTTTTTCATCTTAGTCGCTTATATTGGCAAAAAATCAGGTGAGTTTTATGAACGACAACAAAAAACGGTGGGAGATGTCAGCAGCTACGCGGAAGAGATGATGAGTGGTATGAAAGTCATTAAAAGTTATGGCAAGGAAGAAGATGCGATCCAAAAATTTGAAATGAAAAATCAACAATTACGTGATACTTCCATTAAGGCAGAAGTATATGCCAATCTGGTTATGCCAATTAATTTAGCGATCACCAATTTGGGACAAGTATTATTGATTGGCGTAGGAGCATATCTCGTTTTAAATGGTGGAACGACAATCGGTGGAATTTTAGCATTTTTAACTTATTCTAGTATGTTTCGTAGACCGATTAATCAATTAGCTTCTCTTTATGCTTCTATTCAAGGAGCTTTAGCCGGTGCGGAACGTATTTTTGAAATTATTGATACACCAGTAGAGATCATCGATGATCCACAAGATCGTGAATTCCATGATATCAAAGGAAACGTCACATTCGATCATGTAACATTTAGTTATGTGAAAGGGAAGCCAATTTTAAAAGATATCAATCTTTCCGTAAAAGCTGGTGAAAATATGGCGATTGTAGGACCAACCGGAGCAGGGAAGACGACGTTTATTAATTTACTATCTCGTTTTTATGAGATCGATAAAGGAAAAATTTTAATTGATGATGTCGATATTACGACGGTTAAAAAGAGTGAACTAAGAAAAAAGATTGGCATTGTACTTCAGGATACTTATTTATTTAAAGGAACGGTAAAAGAAAATATTAAATATGGTAATCGTAGTGCCACTGACGAAGAAATAATTGCTGCCAGTAAAAAAGCTCAGGCACATTCTTTTATCCATCGTTTACCAGATGGTTATGATTCATTCGTAGAGGAAGAAGGAAGTAATTTTTCACAAGGACAACGTCAGTTAATTTCGATCGCTCGTGCGATCTTAGCAGATCCGGAAATTCTTATTCTCGATGAAGCTACGAGTAATGTCGATACCAGAACAGAAGTAGCAATTCAAGATGGTATGAAAGAGTTGATGAAAGGAAGAACAAGTTTTGTAATTGCCCATCGACTATCTACTATCCGTGAATCTGATTGTATTTTAGTTATGAATCAAGGTGAAATTATCGAATCTGGAACTCATGAGGAATTAATTAAGCAGAAAGGATTTTACTATCAACTGTACATGAGTCAGTTTGAGCAATGAATCTTTTGAAAATACTTGTCAAATGATGAAGAATTTGCTAAAATGAAATTGTAAGAAATAGTAATATAGTGTGCGAAGCCATGAAAAATAAAGGAAAAAACTCGGTTGCAATATGCACACGGGGGGGGGGTATTATATACCTCTCTTTTTTTATTTCATAAAAAAATAATACATATTGGATTAATTTTGAAAAATGTGATGGAATGAAAATAGAGAATCATAAAAAGGAGTTTGAGACCGGATGAAAAACGACAAAATACGAATTCCGTATTCAGTATAGTGAAAATAATAGAAGGAGAATGAATGTTATGAAGAAAGAAAAAATGAAACTAATTTTATTAATAGCACTAATATTCTTATTAGGATCAAGTACAACTTATGCCGTCACAACCCTATATGAAGCAAAAGAGGTTGGATATGATAACTCTAACAGTGGAACCAGTCAAACAGAAGTGCAAGGGGCGCTTGACGAACTTTATGGATATTTGCAAAATGATTCAGATAAACATCAAGGTGATGATTTTGATCAGTTAAAATTTGTCAATGTTAACTTAAATGATTTTGATAAGTCATTAGGAAGAATTCGTCATGTTACGGTTTCTAGTTCGTTTGTTATACCATTGAAGATCACCTTTAATTTTGAGAATGGACAATCATACACTTATTCGATGGGAAATATTTATGGTAGTAGTGACTCTGTAAAGGCACCATATATAGATTTGAAGCTTGTATGTCAAACAGCAGGTTTTGAGTGGAGCCAGTTATCTAGTATTACGACAAATGGAAGGAATGTTGTAATTACTGTGTTGTCCTACCTTCCAGAAGAAGCTTTAACGGAAGAAGAAAATTCTCGTTTGTATACTTATAGTAAAACTTTTAACGAAGGTAAGCAGACCTGGACTCAGGATTTAAGTAATGTTAAAACATTAGGTATAAGTGGCGTTTGTAGTGCAGGTAATTTTACAGTTGAAGGATTAAATAATTCTAATTGGGAAACTTTGTATAGTGGTGGTACTGCAACGAAACAAGTTGCAGGTAATTATGATCAGTTACGTGTTACCATTAATTTGACCGCTACTGGTGGTGGGGCATATTGCATGGTATCAGTGATAACGAATGGTATTGTCAGCACTTCTTAAAATTAATAAAAATAGGTATTATTTCATTTGATTGAAAGAGAAATTGTCAAATTTCTCTTTTATTTTACATTTTTCTCTGTTATAATGTTAATAAGAATAATAAAGTGAGGTATCATTATGGATAATAAAAACAATATCTTAGATGATGAAATTGAAGTGCTAGATTTCTTTGATGATGAAGAAGAAATTTCTGATTCACAAGAAACACAAGTGGTACAAGCAGAAACTTTACCCGTTAAAAATGTGTCAATAGATAGTAAAGAAGAACAGCTGATTGACAATGTAAATCAAGTTTCAAATAATTCAGCAGAACCAACGATGATATCAAATGTTGATCCAACACCGGAGATTGAACCAGTGATGCCAACCGTAGAAGCTGCTCCAGTAGAACCAACGATGACATCAAGTTTTGATCCAACACCAGAGATCGAGCCAGTGATGCCAACCGTAGAAGCTGCTCCAGTAGAGCCAACGATGACATCAAATGTTGATCCAGCACTAGAGATCAAACCAGAGATGCCAACAGTAGAAGTGCCTTCTTTTAGCGGTTTTGAAGTACCAAATACACAACCTCAGGTTGATGCGGTACCAACCTTTACTGGATTTGATACAGGTATGTCAGATGATCATGCGAACGTGATGAATGAAAATCCTTCAAACATGAATACTGGCGATTTGAATTATTCAGCATTCGATGTCGATGATGGACAGAGCCAAGTACCAACTTATACGACAACCATACCACCGATGGAGCCATCACCGGTTGCTACAACTCCAGAAGAAAAAGAAGTTTTAAAAGAAGTGGAAGCATCTACACCAACTAATATTAATGATCAAATATTAAAAGTAGAAGATACTTTGTCAAGCAATAACTTAAAAGAAGAAATCAAAGCGGAGACACATAAAGATGAATCTCAAACAAATAAGAAAGCGATTATCTTTGTCGTTACTATTTTTGTTGTCTTGGGAATCTTAATTTTATTGTTGCCTCAATTGATGCAAGTATTAAAAGCTGCATAAAAAACCTCTCTTATGAGGGGTTTTTTGATAATTCAATAATGAGATTCATATCGTCGTCAACAGCCATAATATTTTTATGAAGTTCACCACATTTTTGACAACGATAAATAATTTTATAAGATTGTTTAAATTTTTCAATTCCAATTGGTTGTAATAGGCCTTGGCATTCGTTTTCACGATCGCCAGGATTGATGTCAACGTGTTTAGAAAATAAACAATAAGGGCAATGGTCACGTGCCGTATAATTTAATTTTGCCACTTTTTTTCCGCAATGTTCACAAATAAATTCTTCATCACGCATCGTAAAACGTTTCATATTCACCTCATTATTCAAAGAAAACCTCAAATAATTGAGGTTTTGATTTTATATGGTGCTGGCCGAGGGACTTGAACCCTCATGATATTGCTATCAATGGATTTTGAGTCCATCGCGTCTACCATTCCGCCAGGCCAGCAATTAGAACAAATTGATTATATCATATTTTTGCTTTCTTTGCCAAGATTATTCTATAAATTATTGTTATTTTTCCTAATTCCCAATCAAAAAGAATGATAATTATAAAGGGTATCATTTTTAAATTTGTCTTGATTGCTATGAAGAGATAAAAACTTGAACGAATGGTTCAAGTTTTTATGAAATGACGATGTTTCAAATAACAACGCTTTATTTATTCATCCATTTCTTGATATTTTGATGAGAATAGATCTTCTTCATCTGTCTCTTGAACATCCATCTCTTCTAGCTTTGGTAACTCTTCTTTGGTTGCCAATCCAAAATAATCCAAGAATTCACTTGTAATTCCATAAAGAATTGGTCTACCTGGTAAATCCGATCTTCCAATCTCTTGAATTAAATTTTTGGCTAGTAATTTTCTTATGATATGACTACTACTAACACCTCTAATTTCATCAACTTGAATACGCGTAACAGGTTCATTGTAAGCAACAATTGCGAGTGTTTCTAAAGCAGCTTGACTCAAAAAGTCATTTTCTTCTGAATCGAATAATGTTTGATAATAATTCTTATGTTCCTTTTTAGTTGTTAATTTTAGATAATTTCCTAATATTTCAATTTGTATCCCACGATTCGGAGAATCATAATCATTTTGAAGTTGAACTAATAATTGCGCAAGTTCATCACCATTGATCCCTAAGACATTACTTGCTTGTTCTAATGACAAACCTTCGTCGCCAACGACAAATAGAAGACCTTCTAATACAGCTTTTTTATTCATTCTGATCACTTCCTTTATGAATTAAATAAATCGCTTCAAAATTGTGATTTTGTTCTATGCTAAGCTCTTGTTTTTTCGCAAGATCGAGAATGGAAAGAAACGTTACCACGATATAATCTTTATGATAACTTTCGAATAATTCGGTGAACTCGATCTTTTTTTTCTTTCGCAAAATGGAACGGATTTCTTCAGAACGTAAATTGATAGAATATTCTTTGGTCGTGACTTTGGTATGCAGTGGTTTTTCTGCTTCTTTTCGTAGTAAGAATTTTTGAAAAGCAGCCATTAAATCATCAAGTGTGAGATTACCAAGATTCACGTTTACTTCTTCTGTGATATTTTTTTGATTCATTGGTACTTTTGTATAAATTTCTTTTCGCTCTTCTTCCATATCTTTTAACTTTTTAGAAACTTCTTTGTATTGTTTATATTCTAAAAGACGATTGATTAATTGTTCTCTTGGATCTTCTTCATAATCATCGTTATCATTTTTGACTGGCCGAGGTAGAAGAACGGAAGATTTCATTTCTATTAGTTCTGCCGCCATGATCAGATATTCACTAGCAATGTTGAGATTGAGTTCTTCCATTTTCGTAATATATTCAAGATATTGTTTTGTAATATCTTCGATTTTAATATCGAAAATATCAATATTTGATTGCTTAATAAGATGGAGTAATAGATCGAGTGGACCTTCAAAATCTTGTAATGTAAATGTTATATCCATAATCTTACCTCCAAGTATCATTATTATAACATAGTTTCATTAAAAAAAGGAAAATTTAATAGTCATTTTCCTTTAATAATTGTTCTAATTCACAATATTTTTCAAAGAGTAGACGATCGTATTGTTCCAAATAATATTTTCCGCACTCTTCTAAATAAGGATGCAAGACAATTTCTTTCATTAGTTCTTTTTTCTTTTCTTCGATTGTATAAATAATCATTTCACAATACAAATTAATAATAGATTTCATATTTCACCTCTATGTTTCATTATATTGGTTATACAGCCAATAGTCAATCGTTAACTATTAGTGCTACAATGTGCCTAGAAAGGTTGGTGGCTATGAAAAAAATCTATAAAGTTGCAACAGAACATGGCTACTACCTATTTAAATTAGAAGAGTTACTAGAGCAAAGAAAAGTTAGTAAAAATCAATTAATGCGTGATACCAATACGGACTTTAAAGTCTTACAACGCTTGATGAAAGGGAATGTTGTTCGAATTGATATCGAAGTGTTGGCACGTCTTTGTAATTACTTTCACTGTGAAATTACGGACATCATTGAATATGTAAATGAAAACTGAGAGGCAATGTCAAAATTGCTTTTTTCTTTTTGAAAAACATGCTATAATATCGAAAGTTGGGAATGATAATATGGAAAAATTAATATTGATTAAATATGGAGAATTGACGACTAAAAAAGGAAATCGTAAGACTTTTATACGTAGTCTTAAAAATCGTATCGAAAAGGTTTTGAAAAAATATCCGATTCAAATACGTGATTTATATGATCGCATGTATATTGAAGTTGATAATCAGTACTTAAATCAATGTATGGAAGCTTTACAAAAAGTCTTTGGTATTTTTGGTATAGTCATATGTTATAAAGTAAATACTAATATAGAGGATATTCAAGAAAAGACGCTTGATATTTTAAAAGATCGTTCTTTTAAAACGTTTAAAGTAGAAACAAAGCGTTCTTATAAACAATTTCCGATTTCCAGTATGGAATTAAGTCGAAAATTAGGTGGGCATATTTTGAAAAATTTCAATGTGAAAGTAGATGTGCATCAGCCGGATCTTGTGTTTCATGTGGAGATACATAAAGATTATACCTATTTATATGAAAATGAAATTCGTGGATTGGGTGGTTATCCAGTAGGGATTCAAGGAAAAGGGTTATTGATGTTAAGTGGTGGTATCGATAGTCCTGTTGCCGGTTATCTAGCTTTAAAGCGCGGTGTTGATTTAGAATGTCTTTATTTTGAATCGCCTCCTCATACGAGTGTTGAAGCGAAAAATAAAGTATTAGAACTTGCTCGTATTATCGATGAATATTCTGGTAATATCAAAGTACATATCGTACCATTCACAAAATTGCAAGAAGCAATTTATAAAAACGTTCCTGATCACTATGTGATTACGATTATGCGAAGAATGATGTATCGAATCGCAGAAGAAGTGTGTAAACGTCATCATTTAAAAGTCATGATTAATGGAGAAAGTATTGGTCAGGTTGCTAGTCAAACCTTATCAAGTATGCAAGTTATTAATAGTGTAACCAATTTACCAGTAATTAGACCTGTCGCTTGTATGGATAAATTAGAAATTATCGCAATTGCTAAAAAAATAGGAACTTACGAAACAAGTATTTTACCGTATGAAGATTGCTGTACGATCTTTTTACCAAAACATCCAGTCATCAATCCTAATTTGGAAAGTTGCCTTACATTTGAAAAGCATTTTGATTATCAAAGTTTAATTGACGACTGTATTGAACATATTAAAACGATTACAAATTTAGAACGAGAAACTTATTCCGATCTTCTTTAAAAAACCATAAATTACCATAAACTTTAGAGTATGAAAAAACCAAATGTACACATTCTATTAGTGTACAGGAGGTGAAACAAATGAATAACCAAAGTTCAACAAATCGTTTAGTTGTTCCAGGAGCAAAACAAGCTATCGAACAAATGAAATATGAAATCGCTAATGAATTAGGTGTTAAAATGGGACCTGATGCTACTAGCCGTGCTAACGGATCAGTAGGTGGTGAAATTACTAAGAGATTAGTAAAAATGGGAGAACAAAATTTAGGATCTTCTAATTACACTAAATAGTTTTTGTAGAATGGACAGACCTCATGTAGGACTGTCTTTTTTTTGTGATATCTAGTTCCATAAATTACCTTTTGAAAAAATACATAATTTGATCATATTTTACCATTCTAATAATATAAAGGTGGTGAAAACATGAATAACAACAAATTAGTTGTTCCAGGAGCAAGACAAGCAATCGAACAAATGAAATACGAGATTGCGAGAGAGCTTGGTGTTACTCTAGGTGCTGATACTACTGCACGTATGAATGGTTCAGTAGGTGGAGAAATGACGAAAAGACTTGTTAAATTAGGAGAACAAGCTTTAGGAAATAAAGGGAATTTTTAATCAATAAAGAAATAGGGCAGGCATCGTTCTGTCTTTTTCTATAAAGGAGGATCTATGAAAAAAGAACATGTTCATAATTTTAAAGAATTAGAGCTACATCCTGCGATACAAAAGTTTCGCATCGAGTTAGCGAATCAATTAGGATATATCGGTGAAGGAATGCTTTTAGAGAGACTATATCATCTTGGACAAGATTATTATAAAAATGTCGAAGAAAATAAAAAGAACTAACTTGTTTTTTTTGTTGAAACCCTCTATAATAATAATAGAATAGAGGTGTTTCTGTGAAGGCATTTTTAAAAAGTTGTGTCTTAAATATTGCAATTATAACGGTAGTTGTATTAGGGGTTATTGTATTAGGACTTGGAATTACAATTTATAGTAACGAACAAAATCAAATCAAGAACTATGAATTAGTAGTTGGTACTTTAATTGCTCATGTTGAAATGGATGATCAGTATTTTTGCCCGACTTATGAATATAGTGTCAATGGTAAAACTTATTATGTTCAATCTGATTACGGGACAAAAGTACGAGAAGAGGTTGGAACGAGACAAGAAATTTATTATGATCCAACGAATCCATCATTAGCGGTAATCAAGGAGTTTAATCCTGATGTGTTGTTGATCGTAATTGGACTTATGATGATCTGTGCGCCTTTAGTGGCTTACGTAGTGGATTATGGAGATAATCGTAGGGATTCTCATTTGGATGCCAAATCGGTATTTGTGATTGCATTAGGTATTGCTTTCTACTGCTTGGCGGGAAATCTAATTGGTAATTATTTACCGGGGACGTTGATGGTATATAGCCCTTTATTAATTATTGTTCCAGCTGCTTTTGTGATAGTGGGAATCTATACGTTAGTTAAAATTGTGATTGCTGATCGTAAAAAGAAGAATCGTGCCAGAAAGAAAAAGGAAACGATATCCGCTTCCACTTCGGATGTAGTAGTAACTTCAGAAGAAAAGCCAAAAAGAAAATGGTCTCGAAAGAAAAAAGTGACGAAAGAAAAAGAAGAAACAAGAAAAAGCCAACCTTAATCGGTTGGCTTTAATACTTTATCAACTAAACCATATTTACATGCTTCTTCGGCACTCATAAAATGATCGCGATCAGTATCTTTTTCAATTGTTTTCAAGTCTTGACCAGTATTTTCTGCTAAGATAGCATTTAATTTATCTTTTAATTTTAAAATATGTTCAGCTGCTATTTTTATTTCGGTTGCTTGTCCTTGCGCGCCACCAAGTGGTTGATGAATCATAACCTCGCTATTTGGTAAGCACATGCGTTTTCCTTTTGCTCCAGCACTTAAAAGAAAAGCAGCCATGCTAGCGGCCATGCCGACACAGATAGTCGAAACATCACTTTTGATCATATTCATCGTATCGTAGATCGCCATGCCACTTGTGACACTTCCACCTGGTGAATTGATATACAAGCTAATATCATTGTGATTTAAAGAATCTAAATATAATAATTGAGCGACAACGACATTGGCATTATTATCAGTAATTTCATCACTTAATAAAATGATCCGATCTTTTAAAAGACGAGAATAAATATCATAAGCTCGTTCTCCATTACTACTTCTTTCGATTACGGTAGGTATTAAAGACATTGTATCACCCTCTCTAATTATAGGATAAGATAAAAGATACTATTTTATGCAGGAAAAGATGTGACAAAATACTTATTCTTTGATACAATATATATAGGATAAGAGGGGATTTCATGGAACGCATGATCAAAGTAAATTTTCGTGGACTTGAAACGAAAGAATTTCCATCGGGAACGACTTTATTAGAAATAAGTAAAAGTTTTAAACATCATTTTACATTTCCTATCGTGATTGGAAAAGTAAATAATGATGTTACAGAACTTTGTGAAGAAATCAGAAGAAGTTGTGATGTCGATTTTTATGATCGTAGTCATCCAACAGGAAATAGTATCTACGGTCGTAGCTTGCAGTTTTTATTGATTGTAGCGGTTAAGCATATCTTTGGAAATCAAGTCGAACTGATGATCGAACATTCGATTGATAAAGGTTTTTATTGTGAAATAGTAGGAGCTGATATCAATAAAAATGATGTTGCAAATATTTATGATGAGATGCGAAAGATTACATATGAAGATTTCGTTTATACCAAATTGTCGGTTTCGCGTTTAGAAGCGATTGAGTTTTTTAAAAAACGTGGACAAATTGATAAAGCAAAAGTACTTCGTTATATAAGCAATACTTATATTAATCTGTATCGTTTGGACAATGTGTATGATTATTTTTATGGGGAAATGGCGTATAGTACTGGTGCGATTGATGAATATCGTTTAACTTATATTCGCGATAATGGCTTTGTGGTAAGTTTTCCAGATGTCTATGGGCCACACGGGACGTTAGATTATGTTCATCACGAAATGTTATTTAATGCTTTTTTAGAATATACCAATTGGGGACGTTCTCTTGGCATTTGTAATGCAGCTGAGTTAAATGAAATAGTCACAACTGGTAAATACGATGATTTGATTCGTGTTAGTGAAGCTTATTACAATCGTCAATTAGCAAGTATCGCCGATGATGTTTACGATTTAAAAGATCGCTTAAAAATTATTCTAATGGCTGGTCCGTCAAGTAGTGGTAAAACGACAACTTCGAAAAAACTAGAAATTTATCTTCGCAGTAAAGGACTTCATACGCATCCGATTTCTATCGATGATTATTTTATCAATCGTCGTGACATGGTGAAAGATGAAAATGGAGAATATGATTTTGAAAGTATCAAGGCTGTTGATATTGAATTATTCAATCAACATTTGTTAAAATTGATGGATGGCGAGCGTGTATTGTTGCCAGAATTTAATTTTGCAACCGGAGAACGCGAATATAAGAAGAAATGGTTACAATTAGGTGAAAATGATATTATTATTATTGAAGGATTACATGCCTTAAATGAAGATTTAACGATGTCGATCGAACGCAAAAATAAATATAAAATTTACATTAGTCCACTTACGCAATTAAATATTGATAATCATAATCGTATTCATACTTCTGATACGAGAAGGCTAAGAAGAATAGTTCGTGACAACAAGTTTAGAGGCTATAATGCGAGTGATACGTTAAGCATGTGGAAAAAGATAAGAGAGGGAGAGGAAAAGTGGATTTTCCCTTATCAAGATGATGCCGATTTTATTGTTAATTCCGCATTGGTATATGAATTAGGCGTATTAAAAACTTATGCAGAACCACTTCTCTTCTCTGTACCGGAAGATGATCCGAATTATGCGGAAGCTCTGCGCCTCATCAATTTTTTAAGGAATTTTTTACCAATTCCTAGTGATGGCGTTCCACAAGATTCCATTCTTCGGGAATTTATTGGTGGAGGATGTTTCAATGAATAGAATGTTTTGCATTCTATTTTTTGATTATCCCAAAACTATGATATAATGCTGATAGGTGAGAGTATGAACATTTTAGATCTTTTTTACCATCATATTATTCCGGAAGCACAAACGGGAAAAGTGAATTGTTATTTCTATTATAATATGCCCTTTTCTACGATATTAGTAGAAACGAATCAACAATATGTATGTCAAATACAAGGAGAAGGTATTTTAGTTCCTACTTTGGTGATTTCGAATCAAAAAGAATTTGGAGAACTTTTAATCGAATATGTTGATTTGGCTAAATCATTTTATGATGATCATAATTTTGTTTCTCAAATATTAGATGGATCTTTCTATGATGATGAGTATAAAATTTGTAAAGAAAAAGTGGTGATCACTTTGTTACTAGCAAATATGACATGGGAAGATTTTTCTGATCCTTGTACTTATCTTAGAAAGAGAATTGCGTTTCTAAAAAACGATTTAGAATCTGTTTATCAGTTAGGAGAAAGTACCATTTTAAAAAGTTCTTTGACGGTGGAAATTCAAAAAGATAGTTTAAATAATGAAGCTCCCTATCAATTCATCGTAACTGCTCGAGGAGATGGCGAATATGAATTTCCAAGGGTAAAATTTGGTATTGATGGGAATGAAGCCTATATTTATGCGATTCAAAGGCGAAAGCAAGAAGAAACTACCTATACAAAAAAGATCAATCGTAAGCTTTATAAATTAGGGGAAGGATTTGATATTACGGAAGATAATGAAGAAGTATATGGAATGGGTAATTGGAAAGATGTGACCCCTAGTTTCGTGGTATCGTTAAATATGATGCTTACTTATTTGAAAACGATGGGTGTCTCAGAAATCATAGCCCCTTCTATTTTGATAGAACGTTGGAATGCCAAAAGAATTGCCCTGGATTATCAAGCAATGAGACATTATTGGTCAGAAGAAGAACACTTAGAAGCTTATCAGAATCAAAAACAGTTGCAATCCAATTTAACCGAAAAATTTATTCGTACTTTTTTTCGTTTACAACATCACTATTCTAATTTAGACATTTATGCCTATCCTATGGATTTAGATTCCCAGTTACATTTACGATGGAATGGAAAAAAAGAGTCTTGCAACAATGCATTATTAGCAGAAACGAGTCAATTAGTACAGGCAAGTGTGCAAAAAGGGAAACATCCACACTTATCATGAAATGTCAATCTTTGTCTAATCATGGAATTATTCTTGAAAAGAGATGTGAAAATTTATATAATGAAAATAAGGAGGATAGAAAATGATAAAAGTAGCTATTAATGGATTTGGAAGAATTGGAAGACTTGTATTTAGAATTATGGAGGAAAATCCAGAATTGGAAGTTGTTGCCATCAACGATTTAACGGATGCAGAACAACTAGCGTATCTGTTAAAATATGATACGAATCATCGTAATTATCGCCATGATGAAATCTCTTTTGATGAAGAAGGAATTATCGTTGCAGGAAGAAAGGTGAAAGTATATTCCGAGACTGATCCAAGTAATTTACCTTGGGGAGAACTTGGAATTGATGTTGTGTTTGAATGTACTGGTCACTTTGTCAAAGTAGATGCCGCTATGGCTCATATTCATGCCGGAGCAAAGAAAGTAATTATTTCTGCTCCTGCCAAAGGAGATTGTAAAACAGTTGTCTATAATGTCAACGATCATATTTTAGATGGAAGTGAGCAAATTATTAGTGCTGCTAGTTGTACTACTAATTGTTTAGCGCCGGTTCTTAATGTTTTGAATAAGGAATTTGGCGTTGAAAAAGGGTATATGACAACGGTTCATGCTTATACGAACGATCAAGTGATTTTGGATGTTTCCCATAAAAAAGGAATTAACTCTCGTCGTGGAAGAGCAGGAGCTGCTAACATTATTCCATCCAGTACTGGAGCTGCGAAAGCAATTGGTTTAGTATTGCCAGAATTAGAAGGAAGAATGAAAGGAAGCGCGGTTCGTGTTCCTGTTCCAACTGGTTCTATGATCGATTTGACACTAGAGTTGAAGAAAAATACGGATTCGGAAACAATTAATCAAGCATTCCAGAAATATACGAATGAAACATTAGGATTTACGATGGATCCAGTGGTATCGAGTGATATCATCGGATCTCATTTAGGAGCATTGGTAGATGGTCAACTTACGGAAATCTTGGATGTGGATGGAAAACAAATGGTAAAAGTAGTTGCATGGTATGATAATGAAATGGGCTATAGTGCTCAAATGGTTCGTACAGCTATTGCTTTAATGAATAAGTAGAGAAATCTACTTTTTCTTTTACTTGTCATTCTTTCTAATTTATTATAAAATGTTATTAAAGATAGGTGAGAAAAATGAAAAAGAAAGGATTTACTTTAGTAGAACTATTAGGTGTTCTAGTTGTATTAGCAATCATGTTAATCGTAACGGTACCAGCGATTACATCGAGTTTAAAAAGTGCGGATCAAAAAAAATATGAAAGTTTTGTACAAAATATTACGGAATCGGCAGAGCTATATGTAGAAAGTAATCTTGAACTGTTTCCGGAACTAGGTAATGTAGGTGGAACAGCCGTTATTACTGTTGGTGATTTAGTAGATAATGGTTTTTTAAAAGCGGATCTTGTAAATCCTAAGACAGATCAAGTGGTCGACTTGAAAGAAGGTATTCTTGTTACCGTTCAGGAAGATCGTACGAAACAATATCAGTATCCTTATGACATTCAATATGTATTAAATAATCTCTTGTCCTATGTATGTTCGACAGATAGATCGACAGAATGTTTTGAAAAAGAAGGAAATTCTTACTATTATAAAGGTGCTTCAGGAGTAAATGATGAAGCGGTTAATTGGCTTTGGTATGGGAAACATTTATGGAGAATTACGGGTTTTAATGAAGCAGATTTGACCATGACTTTAATTTCTAGTTATCCGGTTGCGGCTTTATATTTTTATAGTAGTAGTGAAGTGGTTGCTTCATATACAGAAAGTGATGTTGCCCGTTGGTTACAAGATGTATTTGTACCGTCATTACCAGACTATGTAAGAGAAAATATGGAAGCACATCCTATGACTTATACAGCTTCTACTACGGCGAATACAAGTGGGGAAACTAAAACGGCAAATATTCGTATTTTAACAAAAAATGAATATTCAGGAGCTAATTCTTATCTAGATATTAAAGATAGTTTTTGGCTTGCAGATATTGCGACTTCGCCTAATGTTTATACAGTAAATTCGGTAGGATCAGTTGCTTCCATCAGTAGTGCCTATGGAATTGGGGTACGCCCTGTTGTTCAAATTAGTGATCTTATATTGCAGGAGGGGAATGGTTCTGGAAATGATCCATATTTGGTAAGTGAGCCGATTGCCAAAACAACAGATGAATTAGAAGTAGGCAGTTATATTCAAGTTCCAGCCGTTAATGGCTCCTATCTTACTCGTGTAGTCGGCAATGACCATAATGGGGTAAAAGTGGTATTGAACGGTTTATCGGGTTCGATTGCT
The DNA here is from genome assembly GCA_944332005.1 of uncultured Bacilli bacterium. Taxonomy (GTDB): domain Bacteria; phylum Bacillota_I; class Bacilli_A; order RF39; family UBA660; genus CALVRE01. The sequence goes on along the minus strand of CALVJD010000022.1, from coordinate 9,824 downwards.
TTTGGTAGCACGTATAATTTGACTAGTACTTCTACGATTTTAACGGATGAGACGAATGGTTTATATGCTTTTCGTAATACTTTAAATTCGGATTATTTCGATTCGAATATGAGAACTTGGTATATTGGCACCGTACCTTCTGGGGATGACTATGAATTAGTGAAAGAGACTACTTTTTCTAGTAATATCGGCTTGTTGACTTTGGGAGATTTGTTTAGTGGTAATGACATTGATATTTCGAATAGTACTACGAAAACATTTGTCGATGTCGATAAGATTTTAAATCCTACTGAAAATACCAATTATTGGCTTATGAATTCTTATCAATATAATAGTGGTTTATGGACATATCGAATCGAATCCGCAGGATTTTTAGGAAATACTTCTCCAAGTAGTGTGCATGGCGTTCGTCCTAGTTGGTATTTAAAAGATAATCTTGTTATTACAGGTGGTAATGGAAGTGCGAATAATCCATATCAATTAAATTAATACTATACGTCAAGTATGGTATTTTTTTGTCTCTTTTCTTGTCAATAAGTATGATTTGTTATAAAATAAAAGAAGATAGGAGGATGTATGAAAAAGACCATTCGAGATTATGATTTAAGTGGCAAAAAAGTAATTATTCGTTGTGACTTTAATGTTCCAATAAAGGATGGAAATATTACCGATGATAATCGCATTAAAGCAAGTTTAAAAACGATCGAATATGCCATTCAAAATGGTGCAAAAATTATTTTGATGAGTCATTTGGGTCGTATTAAAACAGAAGAAGATAAGCGTAAAAACAGCTTAAGAATAGTCAGTATACGTTTAAGTGAATTACTCAAAAAAGAGGTCGTTTTTGTTCCATTTACAAGAGGAAAAGAATTGGAAGAAGCGATTTCTAATTTAAAAAATGGCGATATATTATTGATGGAAAATACACGTTTTGAGGATTTGGACGGCAAGAAAGAAAGTAATAACGATCCAGAATTAGGTCGCTATTGGGCAAGTCTAGGAGATATTTATATCAACGATGCTTTTGGAACGGCTCATCGATCTCATGCTTCTAACGTTGGAATTGCAAGTATTTTGCCAAATGGGGTTGGCTTTTTAATAGAAAAAGAGTTAAACGTTATGAAGAAAGCAATCGATGATCCAGAACGTCCTTTAACCGTTATTTTAGGTGGTGCTAAAGTAGTAGATAAGATACCTGTTATTGAAAATCTTGTCAAAATCGCTGACCATATTCTAATTGGCGGTGGAATGGCATTCACATTCCTAAAAGCACAAGGTTATGAAATTGGCAAGTCGCTTTTAGATAGTGAAAATATTGAATTTTGTAAACGTATCTTAGAAGAAAGTAAAGATAAAATTATTTTGCCAGTCGATGTTGCTTGTGGAACAGAAATGAATAATGATACTGAGTGCCGATATACTTCTATCGATGATATTCATCCAAATGAGATGGGGCTAGATATTGGAGAAAAAACCGTTCAATTATTTTGGAAGTATATCAAGGATTCTAAAACGATTATTTGGAATGGACCAGTTGGCTTATTTGAATTAGATAAATTTGCCAAAGGGACTCGCACTTTATGTAAAGAGTTAAAGGAGTCTGGAGCTATTACGATTATTGGTGGAGGCGATACTGCAAGTGCAGTAATCAATATGGGATATGGAGAATACATGACCCATATTTCAACTGGTGGAGGAGCTTCTTTAGAACTATTAGAAGGAAAAGAATTACCAGGAATTGCTTGTATCAACGAAGTAGTGTAAAACTACTTTTTTCTTGCCTTTTTTCGTTTGTTATAAAATGAAGAAGGTTATAAAAAATAGTAAGTGGTGACAAAGTTGTAATATTTCAAAACTTTTCTTGCATAAATCTACAAACTATTATAAAATGATGATAGCGGAAATAGAAAACGAGAGGATTTATGAAAAAGAAATCAAAGATAAAAGGTAAAATTAATATCGTTATTTTAATTGCAATTACTCTTCTTGTACTGTATTTTGCATTAAAAGATAATTTTGAGGAGACGATTAATCAAATATTAACTTTGAATATTTGGTGGTTTTTAGCTAGTATTTTTCTTTTTTTAGGTTCTATTTTTTTAAGAAGTATCGCCTTATTTAAGTTGACTTGCCATTTTAAATCAGATTATACATTTCGTCAATCGATAAGATTATCTCTTACGACACAGTTTTTTAATGGCATTACACCATTTGCGACAGGAGGGCAACCATTTCAAGTATATCAATTAAAAAAAGATGGTGTGACTTTGGCAGATGGAACGAACATTATCGTTCAAAATTTTATCGTTTATCAGATTGCTTTAGTGTTTTTAGGATTAGTCGCCGTTTTATCCAACTATTTCTTTCATTTTTTTAAAGAAGTTAGCATCTTACAACGATTAGTGACATTAGGCTTTTTAGCCAATACCTTGGTTGTAATTGCTTTGCTTGTTTTGGCTTTTGCTAAGAAGACAAATAAGCGAATACTGCACTTTGTGATTCGTATTTTAAAAGAAATGCATATTATTAAAAATGCAGAAAAAACTTATCAGCGTTGGGATGAATCACTCGATCGCTTCCATAAAGGAGCTCGTCTTTTAATCGATAATAAAAAGCTCACATTGGAAACCATTTTTCTCAATATAATGGGCTTATGTGCACTTTATATTATTCCTCTTACAGTTGCCTATAGTATGGGATATTATTATAGTTTTGATGGTCTTTTAGCGATCATTTCAAGTGCATATGTTATGTTGATTGGGGCATTTGTACCAATTCCAGGTGGTACTGGTGGACTAGAGTATAGCTTTGTACAGTTCTATGGTAATTTTATTACTGGAAGTGCTCTTAGTGCTATGATGTTAATATGGCGTTTTATCACTTATTACTTTGGAATGATTATTGGTGCAGTTGCTCTTTATATAAAGGGAAAGAAGGCTTAATATGCGAATTGGAATTTTTACTGATACCTATCCTCCTTATATCAATGGGGTATCGACAAGTATCGTGATGTTACAACATGCCTTAGAAAAAAAAGGACATCAAGTGTTTGTTGTGACCGTAAATAGTGAACAGTACAAATTTGAAGAAAAAGATAATGTGATTCGTATTCCTGGTATTCCCATCGGCATTTATGATTATCGCCTAACTGGTATTTATCCTTTAAAAGCAATCAATAAAATTAAAAAATGGAATTTGGATATCATTCATTCTCATACGGAATTTGGGGTTGGAACATTTGCGCGAATCATTGCGAAGCAATTAGATATTCCACTCGTCCATACCTATCACACGATGTATGAAGATTACGTTCATTATATTACGCATGGTTACTTTGATCGTTCTAGTAAAAAAGTTGTCGAATATCTAACGAAATTTTACTGTGATAAAACAGCGACAGAATTGATTGTTCCAACGAAGAAAACATATGATTTATTTAAAGAAAAGTACCATGTTGATCGTAATATTCATATTGTTCCAACGGGGATTGAAATCGAGCGATTTTACCAAGAACAATTTAAAAAGCGCGATATCGAGGATTTAAGACATAAATATGGAATATCGAAGGATGATTTTGTTATTCTATTCGTAGGACGTTTAGGAGACGAAAAAAATATTGATTTATTGATTGATGGCCATATTGGCCTCTCTCGTAAATATCCTCATTGTAAGTTAGTAATCGTGGGAGATGGACCAGATGCCGATTCCTTTAAGAAAAAAGTAACATATTTTAAAATGGAAAAGAATGTCATTTTTACGGGGAAAGTACCTTGGAATCAAGTACCTCTTTATTATCAATTAGCGACGGTTTTCGCAACAGCATCTTTAACAGAAACACAGGGACTAACGGTTATTGAAGCAATGGCAGCATCGAAACCAGTTGTCTGTGCGGATGATGAAGCATTTAATAGTATTGTGATCGAAGATTTAAATGGGAAACTATTTACCAATCGTCGTATGTATAAAAAGAAGATGATCGATCTAATTGAACACCCCGAAAAAGTAGAAGCGATGAGTAGACAAGCTCGTATTAGTGCGGAGGCTCATTCTGCTAAATACTTTGCTGAAAAAGTATTAGATGTCTATTATACAGCTTTAGGAGAACGTGGTGAAAAAGGGAAAACTTTTTTTGAAAAAATGAAACATGTAGTAAAGAGGGGATTCTATGGGAAATAAAAAAATTGTCGTTGGTAACATGAAAATGAATTTGACTGCTGAAGAGATTAGTGATTACCTAAAAGAAATCAATGGTCAAGTAGGGAGTAATCGTGTTGTCATTTGTCCGACTAGTATTTATATTCCTTATTTTTTAAAACAGGACTATTTAGTAGGGTTACAAAATACCTTTTTACATGAAAATGGAGCTTATACGGGAGAAATTTCTCCCAAACAAGCTGCTAGTATGGGAATTGCTGTGACGATTATTGGGCATAGTGAAAGAAGAATGTATTTCGACGAAAAAGATAATCTTATCAATGAAAAAGTAAAAGAAGCGATCAAACAAAATTTAAGAGTAATTCTCTGTATTGGTGAAACGGCGGAGGAGCGCAACATGATGCGGACAGAAAAAGTCTTACGGAAACAAATTTTGGGTGGCTTGCGTGGCCTTGAGAAAGATATGTTCGATAATGTTATTCTTGCTTATGAGCCAGTATGGGCAATTGGAACTGGGGAAGTTCCAACTAATGAAGAAATCACTAAGACGATAGGTTATATCAAATCGTTGGTATTCGATATTTATGATTATGAATCAATATCAGTATTATATGGTGGTAGTGTTACCGATAAAAACATTAAGGAATTAAATAAAATTCCTAATGTATCAGGATTTTTGGTTGGTGGAGCTTCCACCAAGCCAAAGAAGTTTTTAAAGATTATAGAAGTTGCTGTAAAATAGTAACTTTTTTTATTTTATAAGAGGAGAGAATAAAATGGGAAAAATTAGAGTAGTAGTGGTAGACAATGAAAGTCATTTTGTAAGTATGTTAAAGGAATATTTTCAAAATAGTAAATATGTAGAAATTTGTTATGAAGCAAGTAATGGGTTAGAAGGATTTCAGATCATTCAACAAAATCAAGATAAGATTGACTTAATTTTGCTGGATTTAATTATGCCACATTGTGATGGAATTACCTTGTTAGAAAAACTAAGAGAAGAAAAAATTACCAAAAAAACGATTGTACTGACGGGTTATCAATCTAGTGATATGGTTACAGAGGTTTTGGAATTTGGCGTGAATTATTTGATGTTGAAGCCCTTTTCTTTATCAGATCTAGAAAGAAGAATTTTAAAAATTTTTGAAGTAAAAGAACATAAAGTATTCGATTTGCAAAGTCAGACGTTACAGATGCGGATTACAGATATGCTTCATAATCTTGGGATGCCTTCTAATGTCAAAGGATACCACTATCTTCGTGAGGCGATTCTTTTAATTGTGGAAAAACCAGATTTACTAGATAGTGCTACCAAAGAGTTATATCCAGAAATTGCCAAACGATTTCATTCGACGGCTTCTCGTGTCGAACGGGCGATGCGACATGCCATCGAAATTAGTTTTACGAGAGGAAATTTAGAAGTGATCGAAGATATTTTTCGTTTCAGCATGGATAGTGAAAAAGCTAAACCAACCAACTCAGAATTTATCAGTATGATTGCAGAACGAATTCAATCGGATTTGGAACAAGAGTCACTTCAATTTTAAATGGAAGAAAATCGACAATCATAGACAAAACTAGCTAATTTTCACTCTGGCAAGTAACAGTCAAGTGTAGTATAATAGACCTATAATCAAGCAGTACTAAGAAGGAGAGAAAAGATGAAAAATATAAGAGTACTTATGATCGATGACAATGTTAATTTGATTAACATGGTTAAGGAGTATTTCAGTAATCATAGTAGTATTAGTATTGATTTGTGTGCGTATAATGGAGAAGAAGGAATTGAATTAATCGAAAAAGAAAAAGACCATTACGATGTGATCGTTCTTGATCTCATTATGCCAAAGAAAGATGGTATTTATGTATTAGAAGAAATGAAAAAGCGTAACATTGAAAAAAAGGTGATTGTGGCGACCAGTTACAATGCATCGGAAGTAATTCGACAAGTATCGGAATTTGGCGTTAGTTACTTCATTTTGAAACCATTTGACCTTATGGATTTAGAAAAGAGAATATTAGAACTTAGCAAAAAGAAAGAACTCAATAGTAAAAATTTAGATTTATATCATAATAACTTACAGATCTCGATTACTAAAATTTTACATGAGTTAGGAATACCTTCGCATATTAAAGGTTATCAATATATCAGAGAAGCAATTAGTGTCATTTATGAAAGACCAGAAATGATTGGGGGAATTACAAAGGAACTTTATCCAGAATTAGCTGGTACGTTCGATACCACGGTTTCGAGAGTTGAACGAGCAATTCGTCATGCCATCGAAGTTAGTTGGAATCGTGGCAATTGGGATCTGATGGAAGAAATTTTTGGACATAGTGTCGACATCGATAAAGCGAAACCAACTAATAGTGAGTTTATTGTAACTATTGCGGATAAACTTCGTTTAGAAACACATAAAGTGGGTAGTTAACACTTTTTTATTTTGCTTAAATGTTGTATAATGATGAGGGGATTTGGTATGCAAAATTTAAAAACTTACATTGTGGTAAATGAAAAATTGGAGCACTTGATTTCGTTTTTAAAAGAATATTTTACTTACATCAATGGTATAGAACCAACGATCATTGCTTCTAAACAAAAGCTAAGAGAACTCCATCACTTGGTAGAACCATATGAACGATGTAATGTAATAGTAGTAGGAGGGGATGGGACGCTCCATCATACGATTAACGAACTACAAAAAGTTCCTAATCATCAAGCGATCATTCACATTATCGGTTTAGGAACAGGTAATGACTACGAAAGATCACTCGCTGATTATGACCAAGTATTTCAGTCGGACTTAATCAAAATGGAAGCAGATCAAAGAACCATCTATGGCATTAATAGTTGGTGTATTGGATTAGACGCTGATATTGCCAATGACTTAGATCAGTTTCGAGATTGCCACAATCCTTATCAAGCTAGCATCATCTATCATTTTTTACACTATAGGCCATATCTTGTTCAGTATCAATTATCTAAAGAAGAAACAAACTATATTACGATGCTAGCACTCATGAATGGTAATTATTATGGAAATGGAAGAAACATCTCACCAGATTCTATTTTAAACGATGGATATTTAGATTTTTATACCGTTGATAAAATCAATAAATTACGAATCATGAAATTGTTTTTACTGCTAGAAAAAGGAAAACATGTAAATCATGTAAGACATGAAAAAGTAAAAGAAATTGTTATCACATCACCCACTAGTTTATTAAATGCTAATGTAGATGGAGAGCTATATTCATTTAAAAAAGCCAAAATTAGTGTCGAAAAAGCAAGTATTTCAGTATGCCCAAACGACGTATTCGAATTAAAAAAAGTATTGGAGAGATCATATGGAAAAAAGAGAAGTAAGTATTAAAAATAATCTAATAGAAGAAAATGGAAAGTTTATCTTCATCATAAAAGAAGAAAAGAAAAAAGAAAAAAAGGTTGCTAAGAAGAAATAAATTTGTTAAAATGAAACTGTAAGAAAATAGTAATATAGTGTGTAAAACAATAAAAAAACAAAAGAAAATTTTGCTTGCAATAAGCACACAGGGGGGGTATTATATACCTCTTTTTTTCACCATATAAAAAAAACATATTGGATTAAAGAGGAATGTATGATACAATCAAAATAGAGAAAAATAAGAATAGGAGTGAAAAAATATGAAGAAAAAAGGTTTTACCTTAATCGAATTATTAGCAGTCATCGTCATATTAGCAGTAATAGCGTTAATTGCAACACCACTCATTATGAATGTGATTGAAGATGCCAGGGATGGAGCCTTAAAAAATAGTGCTCGTTATCTCCTAAGAACAGCGGAAATGGAATATGCCGTAGAACAAATGAATAACCCTAATCCAACGATCGATTTCAATTCTTTAGAATATAAAGGGGAGAGAATGGATGCAATCGCAGGATCCTTCGATGAGAATGGAAAAGCAAGTATTGCCATTTATAAAGGAGATAAATGTGTCTATCAAAGATTTGGAGATAAAGATGTCATCTTAGAGAAAGGGTTAACAAAAGAAGAATGCCTTGCGAAAGTAGGCGGAGAAGTCGTCATCGAACCAGAACCAATCACACTTATCAATGATATAGAAAAGCATCTATGTAATGAAACGACCACAACCGAGTGTTACAAAGAAGAAGGAAATGAATATATATATACAGGAGCAAGTGGAACAGTTGGAAATAACTATGTATGGTATGCGGGACACGAGTGGCGAATCATCAAAGTAGATAAAACAACCGGTAAATATACGTTAATTACATCCTATCCAGTAACTTCTATAGTATGGGGGAGTCATAACTCTGGTATAGATAATTGTATTGTAAATCAAGTGTGTAATACATTAGAGAAATCTTATGTAGGAGATTGGTTACAAAATGTTTTTTTTACATCACTACCAAGTGAAGTCCAAAATAATTTAAATAATATGACATATACAAGAAAAGTATATAATGGAAGTAGTGTCGTAGAAGAAGAAATCAACAATGTAAAGATTCGATTATTAACAGAAGCGGAATATACTACCTATGGAGGAGCAAATACTTATTTAGATATCAAAGATTGGTATTGGCTAGCAGATATTTATTCTGCGTCTAGCGTCCGTTACGTGTACAACTACCGCTACGTTGACCTGTACGAAAGCCTTCCGACGAATGCGTATGGGGTGCGTCCCGTTGTGGAAGTATCTAATCTTACCTACACAGAAGGTGTAGGTACTCTAACGGATCCATATATCATAAATACAAGTAATGCAAGCAATGTAAAAGATATCTATGTAGGGGAATATATTTCTATTCCCAAGACCGATGGAAGTAGTTATCTTGCTCGAGTTGTGAAACATGATCAAAATGGAACGAAAGTAATTTTAAATGGATTACTAAGTTCTACAAGTCAGTTTGGAAGTAATGAGACTTTTTCAACTAGTAGTACCATCTATACAGGAGCTTTAACAAATTTTAAAAATAGTTTAGATCAAAATTATTTTGATACAACAAATCGTGAGTTTAATATGACACAATATGCTGAAGGAGCAAACTATGCAGATGCAACTACGATGTTTACAGGAAATATAGCTCTTGCTAGCGTTGGAGAAATGTTTAGTGGGAACGATATTGATATGACAACGGAAGGTATAGCAAAAACATTTGTGGATAGTACAAAAATAGAAAATCCAACTATCGATACTTCTTATTGGATGATGAATGCATATTCTGCGTCTAGCATCCGTCACGTGAACGTCTATAGCTACCTGAATATCAGCAATCCGTCGAATGCGGGCGGGGTACGTCCAACTTGGTATCTCTCTGATATGACCATTTCCGGAGGAAATGGTACTCCTTCGGATCCATACAGGTTGAAGTGAGAATATGGGTGTAAGGATTATGGAAATTTTATAAATTAAATATATAATCGATTAAGCAAACACTTAATCGATTTTTGTTTACTTGTCAATCGTTTTCTTTTTTAGTATAATGAAAACGGTGGTTTTATGTGGAAAATAGGAGATGTTGAAATTGCAAATCAAGTTGTTTTAGCGCCCATGGCTGGCATATGTAATAGCGCTTATAGAAGAATTATCAAAGAGATGGGTTGCGGGCTTATTACTTGTGAGATGGTCAGTGATAAAGCTATTTATTATGGTAGTAAGAAAACGATTG
>CALVJD010000021.1 GCA_944332005.1 uncultured Bacilli bacterium | reverse complement strand
AAAATTTGATCATTTCATTGCTCGTATTTTCTTAATTAAAGGCATCATAAAAGGATGATTTTCATCATCCTTCCATCCACAGTTACTTGTATCAATAATGTCTACCAACACTATTTGACAAAGAACCCTCTTTTTTATTTAACCGTTAATTCAATACGATTTCCCTTATCCTTATTGATTGAGAACGTATAAGATTTCCCGTTTAACGTCTTTTTAACCTGATCTAAAGAACGATTCAATTTTTCCGTAAACTCTGAAATATCCGTAATATTAGAAGTCGTTGTAATATAAATAACATACTCTCCTACAGGAATATTACGAATATCGATATTAGCATCATACCAAGCTCTCGTCTTATCCAAACCATCATCATCTGGTAATATAGCCGGATAAAGACCATCCGTAATACTTCCTAAATCATAAGAATAAGTTTCATAGGTTTCCTTATTTTCGAAAATAATGGTTCTTTTTACATTCTGATTAGCCGCTAAATTCATTCCATAAGAATAAGTTAATCCTTTTAAATGAAGTAGATTTCCATTAAATTCAAAGGTACGATATGTATCGTATTGATTGTATATCTGAGAAGCATTCTTCATTGCTAAAGTATGATCACGAACATAGAAAATAACAGGACCTTCCGTATCATTGAAATCATTTTTGGTAATGATCGATTTTTCACCCTCAAAACCAGTTACTTGGGTTTTATAGAGTTTATTACTAATCAAAGTCTTTGAGAAGTATGTATCACTTTCAACCACAATATATAACTTGTAATCTCCTTGTGCTATATTAGAAAAATCAAGATTAACTTTAAACCATGAATAAGTATAATCCTTGCTATCTACTCCATATACAGGTCTCGTCATTTCTGCTTTATCGGTAATTCTCGTCGCATCTTGTGTATAAGTAATAGAAGGATCATCAACATTTTCAAACACGATATAATACTTCAAATTGGTATCAATTTTATGATCGATTCCTTGAATTGTACTATACCCCTTTAATTGTAGTTTACCATCCACTTCTTTTAGGTAATCAAAATAGAAAGTACTACTACGTTCTTCACGATCACTAACGGTAACCGTAATTGTTTTTGTCGTTTTATTTCCGACAGTATCTACTACCTCATAACTTACTTGATAAGTACCTGCTTCTGACGTATCCACATCATTTTTGGTTACATTCAAAGAAGCAGTTAAGTCACCATCTTCTTTATCACTTACCGTCACTCCTGCTTTTGGATCAAAAGTAGAATTGATCTTGACCGTTTTATTGGAAACATGAATCACTGGTTTCTCATTATCGACTACCGTAATCGTAACCACTTTCGTAGCTGTTTTTCCTAAGCTATTTGTAACCATATAAGTAATTTGATATGTATCTTTTACATCAGTATTAACAGTACCAGAAACTTGAATTCGATCCGTAATATCAGTACCGTCATAATCCGTTGCAACTACGCCTTCTTTCGCATTGAACTTCGTATATTGACTAACTTCGCGATCATTTGCAGTGATCGTAGGAATATTGGATCCTTTCACCGTAACATTGATCGTCTTTTGAACTCGAAATTTACCACTATCTTCCACTTGATAAGTTACTTGATAAGTGCCAGGAATACTTGTATTCAGATTATTTTTTACAATCTCGATCGCACTTGTCAAAGTACCATCTTCCGTATCCTTGGCTGTTACATTCTGATAGAGATCAACCTTAGAGAACTGTTCGACAGTAAGATCGCTAGCCGATATGGCCGGTTGATTATTCGATACATATATTTTACTAGCTTCTATATATCCATAACTACGACTAAAATCATATGCAAGACTAGTATTGACATTGCGATTTTCATCGAGTGCGACATCAGTATAAACCATGTACCACCAAGTACCATTTTTATATACTTTATCAAATACGATAACTGGCATATTCGTAACACTAAAACCATAATATTTATTTTTCAAAGTATATAACACACTTGAACTAGTATTAGGTTCTTTATAAATTGCTACATCTTCACTACTCTGTTTAATACCTAATGTATTCGACAAATAATCTTGTCTTCCATAGGTATTATCAAATGAATAGTAATTAGCCGCCATCTTTTCTCCCCAATATGGATCACTCGCATATTTCACATTTAAACCGCTACCCTTATTTCCATAATGAGCTCCAAAATAACGATAATCTTCAATATTACTATATCCTAATGAAGTCATTTCAGCATGTCCAATGATACTATCTTTGATGCTGTTATATGAAGTCGCACAAGTGAACCAACAACTATCATAAGCACCATGTCCAAATAAATTATTTTTGGCAAAAGCTAGTGCACTTGTTCCTTTCGCACTTTCATTTAATGCCGTTGAGAAACTAAGTAAAGCATTTACTCCATATTCATTTTGAACATCGATAAACGTTTGTCCTTGATTGTACATAGCAGACATGCCACTACGATCTAATCCACTAATCCAATTACCACTGGCATCGACATAAGTAACGCCTGCTTCTGGTGCACGTGTATATCCATAATTATTTTTCATTACGTTGTTAAGGTCATCCGCTGTATAACTCGTTTTAGAATGAACAGTTAAATACATATAATAAGCATAAAAAGGATTATCTTTATTTAAAGCATGATCATAAGTAGAATTACGATAATCTTCTAGCATCGTAACTAAATCCTCATAGAAATAATTACCATCAAAACTATAATAACTCTTATCTTCTAAATAACTAGGAGCTGGTCCTAAATTAGTAAAAGCCTGCCCACCGTAATATTCAAAATAATGAATAATATTTCCAGATGGAGCATATGGGTCATAAAACGTTTGTAATCCGTTATCGACCGCTTCAGTTGCCCAACCATCTTGGGTTGCAATCCATCCATATTTACCGTCATATAAAATCTTATACCAAGTATATCCCTCACTGTTCACTTTATCATAATAGCGAAAAACTTCACCATTATTAACCGTTCCAATCTGCTCACTTCCTGATGTCGTAGGTTCGTTGCGAACTCTAAGAGGAATATCTAAGGTTAATTTAATATTGTTAGCCGATAAATCGGTAATTGGTACGATCCTTAATGTATCGATCGATACCCAACCAGTAAAACCACTTATTTTTATTTTTGCTCTTCTAGTTGATGGATCATAATCGATAAAAGCAGCATCGATTCCATATGCTGGATTTGTATAAGTATAAGCGGTACTATCTCCACTATTCAAATATAAATTGACTGTCTTATCGACCGAATAAAATTTTGCAATCGCATATCTAGCATTGATAATGGTGCCATTTTGATAAATAACCGCTACCTGACTAGCATTAGAATTGTATCCATTCATTTTGTTTTTGGCTTCATTATAATCATAATAAGTACCTAATGACTCTGATGTTCCGTCCACCTTTAATACCGTCACTTGATATTCACTTGCTGCAAAAACAGAAGTAAATGGCACAAAATAACTAAGTAATATTGCTACTACTAAACAAATATTGATTAGTTTTTTCATACGATCCCCTCCGTATTCTTATCTACCATAATTATTATAACAAAATCCGACAAAATAGTCCATTCTTTCCTCTTATTTCACATTATTTTACAGTCAGAAAAAGGAAACCGTAACGCTACGAGTTTCCCGTTGTACTTGAATACTCAAATACATTATCAATATATGACAGTTTTGTTATAATATTACTAGAGAATTGACAATCATTCAAAAGATGATAAAATAAAAACAGATATGTACAAGAGGTGTAATCATGAAACAATTGTCTATTTTAGAAAATTTTGCATATGAATATCACGATTGGCAAAAACGTACAAAAGGAAATTTTATCAAAAAAATGCCAACCCTTTTAACGACCAGTCGTTTAATTCTAGCTCCCCTAATCACCCTATCGATCTTTTATTTTCCAACTTACGTCACCATTATCATTTCCATTATTTTAATGCTCACCGATCTATTTGATGGTAAACTTGCCCGTCACTACAATATTACATCTCAATTTGGATCGATTATGGATACTGTTTCCGATAAGTTTCTAACGCTTTGTTTAATTCCATTAGTATTAAAGTATCCTACTTTATTACCTATCTATTTCATGGAACTCATCATTGCCATTGAAAACTTATATATTCACTCTAAGACCCATTATTCGAAAAGTATCGATACAGGAAGATTTAAAAACAATATTTTATGTGCGACATTTATTGGTGCCATTCTAATTCATATCATCCCTGACTTATCGTTTCTACTTCCCTATTTAATTGGAGCAACCCTCGGACTACAAGCAGCTTGTATTTATCTATATGGAAAGAATTATTACTTATATACACAAGAGAAAAAGAAATAGACATTGTTCTATTTCTTTTTCATCTTTATAAAATAAAGAATCCTCCATTTAGTCCTCTTCCTGATAATTCCAAATACTCAATTTTCCATTACAAGGAATTGGATGCTCCAACAATTCTATTTCCGTAAGTTTCCAAGCGTATCCACCACGACCCCTACTTTTACCATAAACCATTTCATCTTTCTTTATTAAAGCGTCCTCAAATTCACTTGTAACAGGTATACAATCCACCAATTTTGCTTTGGCAATAATCATACCACGGGAAATTGGTAAATGAAAGGTTTCCACTAAAGAGGCATATTCTTTTTCGAAACCTTTTCCCACATGAATATAAAGTTCTCCACGATAATTCGTCTTCCAGTTGCGAAATTCATATTCTTTATACCCATAAGCAATTAAACTTGCCCAAGGTTCTCTAACAGTTAGAACTTTCACCATTCACACACTCACTAACAGGACTCGCGATTTCCAAAGGTGAATTCTGATCAAGAAAAGGTTCAAGAGGAATTAAAAACATGTAAGGTGCTGTAATGATCGCCAGTAAAAAAGCAATTTTCTTCTTCTCATACTCTTTTAAATTTGTCTTTTCAAAACTGTACTTCTTGTTGAAGAAATAAATACATAAACCACTCACAACAATCGTAAATAAACAAAAAGCTAAAGATAAAAAACTATCACTCGGATTTAAATAAAGAGGATTGACCAAATGTTCATATAGAAAACTATTAAAATCAAATAAATAAGCACCACCTAATAATAAAAGAGATCCCAATATATCTGCTAAAAATCCAAATATCCATACTTTCCAAATCACTTTTCTATAAACACTTTTATCACTAATTTTTAAAAGCCAAATACAAAACAAAATAACAAGACTATCGACGATGAAATTACCAATTATCGTAGCAAAAATAAGGGGTGGAAATAATAACAATAACCATACTGGAAAAATTACATTATAAAACGTTTCTCTGTTCATACACATCCTACTTTCTTTTTTATTATAACACATTTTCAAGTAGAAGAAAATGATCCCCTCAAGACTCGGCAACTATCCATTATCTTCTGTTTCTACTAAAAAAAGACAAGGATCCTCTAAATTAGCAATGCGAGATAAAAAGCGTCCCCAAAAAGTTTGTTTTTTCTTTTGATACTGTAAGACAAATAAATTATATTCCCTGCTTACACTAACGATTTTTGTTTCTATTTCCATGATATTTTCTTTCCCATCCTGATAAGCATTACTTGTAAGATTGATCTTACTAAGTATTCCATGCAATACTATCGTGATTCTTTCGTTCATTTTTATTTTTTCATCATCTTGTAATCGATCATAAATATGATTATGTAATAATAATAACGCTTCTATTTTGACACGTTCTTCAGGCATTACCGTTCTTAATATACGAACAAAATTAGGAATACGATTCCAACGTTCCAAAAATAATAAATCCAATTCTCGAAACTTTTGTTGTAGTTTTTCTAATGATTTCCTTAGTATTATCCATCGATAATAAAGATAACATAACCATACGATCAAAAGGAATAGTAAAAGTAAAAAATACTTCATATGACCCCTCCATTCTATATAAATCGTACAACACATCTATAAAAAAGGCAACAAAAAATCCTCCAAATGGAGGATTTCTACTACATCATATCTTCTAGCTTATCATTAGCTTTTTTCGTTACTTGCTTCATGGATTTTTCCATATCTTTTGCAACCTTATTAACCTGTTTTTTTACAGGCTCTTTATACTTTTGATATGCTAAAACTGCACCAGCACCAAGCGCCATAAACGCCATGTCTTTTGCCATTTTCATACTTATCACCCTTTTCGCTAGAACGTATGACATGTATGTAAACTAATTACATACATTACTAGTTTGACAATTTTTTTATGATTTATTCGCGAACTTTAAAAGTTTTTCTAAAAGACTTGTCTTTCGTATATATTCGTTATTATTCTCCACACTATAAAGAAACGCTTGTGGTTCTCCAATCAAAATTAATTTTTTCTTAGCACGCGTAACACCAGTATAAATTAACTTTCGATAAAGCATGCGATAATAAGAACGACTGATCGGCATGATAACCACTTCAAACTCACTTCCTTGTGATTTATGAATGGTAATGACAAAACCATGTTTGATAGAAGCAAAATCTTTGGGAAGATATTTCACTAAATTGCCGTCATAATCCACATAAATTTCATTTTTACCACTATCGCTACGACTACTTGGAATAATCATACGAATTTCACCGATATCTCCATTATAGACGTTTTCTTCTGGTTGATTGACAAGTTGTAAAATTTTATCGTGCTCACGAAAAATAACTTCACCATAAGTAATTTCTCTTTTTTCATCACTAGGTGGATTAAAAACATCTTGTAACTCACGATTTAAATTATCGATTCCATTTTCACCACGATACATCGGTGCCATCACTTGGACTCGTTTATAATCATAACCTTTATGAATTACCGTTTTACATAATTCTTTTAAATTTTCACGAATCGACGCACTCGAACATTGTAAAAAAGTATAATCACTTTTCGTCTCTAAATAATGATCACTTAAATTGTTCTCTTTTATTTCTAATGCTAAAGTTGGAATGTAAGAATTTTCATCCTGACGATATAAAAGATCGAGATGAACAGTATCGATCACACCACTTTCAATCATATCCTTTAAGACTTGTCCAGGACCAACACTAGGTAGTTGATTAAAATCACCAACCATAATCAATTTAATGTTATCCATAAGTCCCTTAAGTAAACTATCCATAAGTAATGTA
This sequence comes from uncultured Bacilli bacterium, assembly GCA_944332005.1. Classification (GTDB taxonomy): domain Bacteria; phylum Bacillota_I; class Bacilli_A; order RF39; family UBA660; genus CALVRE01. The sequence continues at coordinate 4,473 of CALVJD010000021.1, read as the reverse complement.
TCGATCATGCTCACTTCATCGATAATAATTAATTTACTTTTGTCTTTGTTCTCTTCATTGACTCGAAATTCATTATTTTCTTTGTTCCACTTTAAAAAACGATGAATCGTACTAGCTGGCAGTAAAGTCGATTCGCTCATACGTTTACTAGCTCTTCCCGTCGGAGCCAAAAGACAAAGTTCTTTCACTAACTCATCGTCATTCAAGTCATTTAACATTTGATATAATTCGACAATCGCACGAATGATGGTTGTCTTTCCAGTTCCAGGACCACCTGTAATAATTAAAACATTTTGTTCTAAAGCTTTTGTAATTGCCTCTTTTTGTTTTTCATTATAAGTAATACCACTGGCACGCTCCATCTCTTCTAGACGATAAACTAACTTTTTATAAGAAATTGGTTGCATCATGGATAGTTTATGTATTTTTGCGGCAATATTACATTCTGCTTCATAAAAATTCATCAAATAATAACGATTCCCCTCGATGACAATTTTAGAGTCCTCTTCTAATTCTTGCAAATAACCAGTATATGAATCTTCTTCTAATTCAAATTTTAAATAAGTATTTGTTTTATAATAAATTTCTTCCTTTGATAGATAAGTATCACCATTTTGAAAACATAAATCATTCATGACATAAAGAATACAAGCTTTTATCCTTCGCTCATCATTAGGTTGAATATCAAGTTTGACGGAGATGGGATCAATTTTAGGAAACGTAATTTCATCTACTTCATCGATTAATTCATATAAATTATATTCTACCTTGCGAATCGTATCTTGCTTATAAGTATTATAAATATTAAGCGCATCTTTCATATTGAATCCCAACTCTGTAAGATAGACAATCGTCTTATGACTCTCCTCATATTTATTTAATATTTCAACAATTTTTTTAGCCTTTTTATTTGTCAATTTAGGTACTAAAGAAAGTTGCTCCGGATTTTGTAAAATAATATCGAGAGTACCTTCTCCTAATGTTTCAACGATCATAGTCGCTAGTTTTTCACCGACCCCTGGAAATAAATCACTTGCTAAAAACTCGATAATTCCATCTTTATCCTTGGGTTTTACACGCTCATATTCCTGAACTTGATATTGAAAGCCATATCGTGGATGATTGACTCCTTCCCCATAAAAAAGATAAGTATCATCTTCATTTAAGTCATGAAAATATCCAGTAAATGTAATCGTCTTATTAACATAATCCATCATCGACTCATCATTCGTATCACGAACCTTAAATAATCCAATTACATATCCTTTATCAGAAGTAAAAATACTTCTTCGATAATTCCCTTTGATATATGTCTTCATGTTACCACCATTTTCATTATATCAAACAAACGTTCATAAAACAAGGTAAAGAAAAAGAGATAAAATCTCTTACTTAGTCACATTTTCTTCTGCTCTAGTTATATTTAGATCTGGATTGTTTTCAATTACATCGTTTGCAAAGTCTTTGCAGACAGATTCATATACTTCTGGTGTCATGAGATTTTTATCTGCAGAATGATCTACTTTGATTTCACCATTATTTTCAACATAGTATACATATTCCCCATTTGTTAAAGCATTGATTACCTCTTCTTCCGTTGCATTCGGATTTAAATATTTATAATCGCGAATAAAATCTTCTTGTGTCAGGTCATGATTGTGAATAATCTTAAATGGATCGAACGGATCCGTATAATCACCACTTTTATCATGAAGAACTGCTTCATATTGATAGTTGTGGATCATGGATGAAGCAGTCAAACCACCTAATCCTATAGCTATCCCTATTAGTGCAACTCGGCCTAATTTCAATTTACGTTTTGGGTTGACCGCACTTCTAGAAATAGAAGTCATTTTGATTGATGAATGTTTATTATCTCGATAATCTGCTCGATTGTTATTTCCAAATCCAACTTTTAATCCGTCATCCATATGATCACTCTCATTTCTAATTTTACTATACTATTGTTCGATCAAAAAGTCAATTTTCCGTGACACTTCCTTTACATAACACTGCTTCGACATAAGGATATTGAATATCGGTAATCTGAATAGAAACATTTTGATGTAAAAGTTGACATTCTCCTTTTACTTTTACTAACAAATAATTTCCTGTATGACCTATCAAATAACCATTTTTTTCAACTTCCGGAATAAAATATGTTTTTCTTCCTAAAAACTTTTTCATATAATCTATTTCTAATTCTTTTGAAATCGCTACCAATCTTCTCGAACGATCTTTTTTTACTTCTTCTGATAATTTGTCCGTCATCAATTCCGATTTTGTGCCACGTCTTTCGCTATAAGGAAATACATGAATTTTAGAAAACTGAAGTTCTCTTACTGTCTGAATAGTCGTTTGAAAATCTTCTTCCGTTTCACCAGGAAAACCGACAATTACATCTGTGGTAATAGAAATACGAGGACGAACTTGACGAATCTTAGTGATTCTTTCTTTAAAATAAGCAAGATCATATTTACGATTCATTCGTTTTAAGATCTTATCACTCCCTGCTTGTAAAGGAATATGCATGTGATCCACTAAAATAGAATTTTCTTTCATTAGTTCTAAAATATCATCCGTAATTTCATTTAATTCAATACTAGATATTCTTAAACGTTCTAATCCCTCAATCTTTAAAATAGCTTTCAATAAATCATAAAAACGATAATGATCCAAATCAGCTCCATAATGACCAGTATGAATACCAGTTAAAACAATTTCAGAATGCCCTTCCCTAATCAATGTTTCAATTTCAAATAATACCTCGCTAGGTTGTTTACTACATACATTCCCACGACTATAAGGAATAATACAATAACTGCAAAAATTATCACAACCATCTTCAATTTTCACAAAAGCACGAGTCCGATTAAAGTTATTTAAACGCATCGTTTCAAATGTACTATGACGAATATCCTCTATTTTTATGATTGGCTTTTTCGTTCTTTGATATTCCTCGATCAGAGAAACAATTTCACTTTTATGACGATTTCCAAGAATAATGGCTAGACCATCTATTTTTTTTACTTTATCCAAACTCACTTGCGGATAACAACCACATACCACGATAATCGCATTAGGATTATGTTTGATGGCATGACGAATTACTTTTCCTGATTTTTGATCAGCAGTATTGGTAACCGTACAAGTATTGATAATGACAATGTCACTCTCTTCTTCTTTACTTGCTTCCATATATCCAGCATTTTTCAGTAAATCACTCATCACATTACTTTCATAAGTATTTACTTTACAACCTAATGTTTCGATTCTGAACTTCATATAAACCTCCAAAAAAATAGGCCATCGGCCTATTATAAATTTTTTCTAAATTCTTTGAGTGCCTGTAAAAATTCTTCGTTTCGCTTCATTTCTTCCATGATTTTTTCTAAATCCAACGTTTTTTCCAATTCCACCGTATTAACCGTCTTTTTAGAAATCGTATCGGTAATAGGAGGAAGTGGTGCTTCTTCAACTGGTTCTTTAACTGGCTCTACCACTTTCGTTTCATTCGAACGGAAACTTGGAATTTTTGGATAATCAAGATTGCTATTTATTTTACCATAAATTGGTGAAATAAATTCGGAATTTTTGAATTTTTTATTACTTTTTACAGGTTCATTGATATCAAACTCAGTAAAAACTGGCTTTTCTTGCATTTTTTCATACTGTTTGACACTCATAATAAGGGGTTGTTTTTCTTCTTCCTCTGCAGATAGTAAGGATTGATGATTTGCTCTTAACATTTCTTCATAACTAATGATCGCATTTTCTTCTTGTTCAGCCTCAAACGACAAAGTAGGATCCACTTTTTCATTTTCCAAATCTTTTTGCATTTGTTCTAACAATAAATCCAGTTCTGATTTTGGAGTCAACACTTCGTCGTGAACTTCGATCGGCTTCACTTTGATCTGATCATGATCTTCTTTCTTTTCTTCTTGTGGTTCAAATTCTTCGAAATAATCTTCTTTTGGCTTTTTTTTCGATAGTAAATGAATCGCAATCACAAGAATCGCTGAAACAACCATGCTAATTCCTACTACATAGAATAACATTTGATTTTCGACGATATAATTCATTACTTCTTCCATACTATCACTCCATATTAAGAAAATTAAAAATACTTAAGACAAAAAGAGGAACGGTCTCTACACGCATAATACGTTCTCCCAAAGAAACACATTCAAATCCCATTTTAATTAGTTCTTTCTCTTCTTTTTCCGATAGTCCACCTTCCGGACCAACTACTATAGTTATTGTATCATAATTTTGATGTTTCTCTACAAATTTTTTTAAATTATTCTCTTTTTCACGAGTACTACAAACAAACTTTACACCTTCCATACATGCTAGATCAGAAAAGTGCTTTACTTCCGTTATAACGGGAATCTCTACTCGTTTTGATTGTTCACTAGCTTCCTTACATATTTTAGTCCATCGTTCAATCTTTTTATGCTCTTTCGAAGGTTC
>CALVJD010000020.1 GCA_944332005.1 uncultured Bacilli bacterium | reverse complement strand
CCTTCTTTAATTTAAAAAATATTATATATCTATTATATCACACAAAAAGACATTTCTTATCAAAATGCCTTTAGTTTGTACTTATTTTCTCTCAGATATTTTGATATATCATAAATTATCACTCTTGTGGTACTTCATGATAAAATTCTTTTTCCACACATTTATTGATCGTTGGTTCTACAACAGGACATTCCATAGCTGGTTGTTGATTACATCCACATCCATCCATCATTGGAGCTTGATTCATTCCCATCATAGGTCTGCAACATTTTTTTCCAAATAACATTTTTAATCCCCCTTATCTAATGTATCATATGAAGTTGGGGATTTAATGAATATGGTATTTGCCTGTAAAATGATATTTTTTAGAATGGTAATTTCAGATTACCATTTTTCATTTTTTTCATCATCACTTTCATTTGTTCAAATTGTTTGAGTAAACGATTGACTTCACTTACATCGCGACCACATCCTTTGGCAATTCTCTGTTTACGACTCGCTTTTATGATTTCAGGATGTCTTCGCTCTTCTGGTGTCATAGAAAGAATAATCGCTTCGATATGAGCCATCTCTTTTGGATCGATTTTCACATTAGTAAGTCCCATCTTAGAAGCTCCTGGTAACATTTTAATTAAATTTTCTAGTGGACCTAATTTTTTGATTTGTTTCATCGTACTTAAAAAATCCTCTAAATCAAATTTCCCACTTTGCATTCTTTTAGCGCTTTTCATCGCTTCATCTTGGTCGATCACTTCTTCTGCATGTTCAACCATCGTTAAAATATCTCCCATGCCTAAAATACGAGTAGCCATTCGTTCTGGATAAAACTCCTGCAGGCCATCCATTTTTTCACTAACACCGACAAATTTAATTGGTACATTTGTCAAATGACGAATTGATAAAGCGGCTCCACCTCTCGTATCACCATCTAATTTCGTTAAAATAGCACCAGTTAAGGGTAGATTATGATTAAATCCTTCGATTACGTTAATGGCATCTTGACCAGTCATACTATCGACAACCAATAAAATTTCAGCTGGTTTTACTGCCTCGTTGATACGCTTTAGTTCTTCCATCAATGCTTCATCGATATGTAATCTACCAGCTGTATCGATTAACACATAATCAAATTTATTCTCTTTGGCATATTCAACAGCATGTTGAGCAATTAAAACAGGATCTCCCTCTCCTTCTTCATACACTTCGATATTGAGTTCACGTCCCAGTTGCTTTAATTGATCAATAGCAGCTGGACGATAAACATCACAAGCTACTAACAATGGCCTTTTATGATATTTTTTTCTTAAAAAATTAGCCAATTTTCCATTACTGGTCGTCTTACCACTACCTTGAAGACCTACCATCATCAAAATAGTTGGTTTCCCATCCATAACCAAGTCTTTCTTTTCTCCACCTAATAACTCTACTAATTCATCTTTCAAAATTTTAACAAAAACTTCTCCAGGTTTTAATGACTTGGCAACTTCTTCTCCCAAGGCTTTTTCTTTGACACTTGCAATAAATTCCTTTACGACCTTATAATTGACATCTGCTTCCAACAAAGCTAGTCGCACTTCCCTCGTGATTTCGTCAATGTTACTTTCGGTTATTTTGCCATAACCACGCATTTTATCTATCGCGTTTTGTAAACGCTCACCTAAACTTTCAAACATGTTATCACCATTATTATTATATAATAAAACACTAGAAAATCCTAGTGTTTCATCTGTTTTTATCATGATTATTATGCGGGATTCGCACTTGCTACTGACGTAGGACTTGGAGTAGGCGTTTCCTTTCTAATAATACCCCATTCATGATATACATCACAGTTATTACTTTCTGGTACTGGGTTTGGTTTTTCCATTTGAATAATCATTGGAATCTTAAATGCTCGTCCAAACGCAACACAAGTACCTGGTTGTAATGTCTTTTGTTTCTCGACAATTTCTTCGCTGATATTAGGAAGCATCTTGGTAATATATTCCAAATCTCTTGGATGCGTCATTTTAAAGATAATAAAGCTTCCCATTTGGGCCATAACCGTATCCGATAAATCGACTGGTCTTTGTGATATTAAGTCGAGGATAAGGCCATATTTTCTTCCCTCTTTCGCAATACGTTCAAAAACATTATATCCAAGTAAAAACTTATCTTGGTCTTCTTGTACATAACGATGGGCTTCCTCTAAGAAAATATGGAATGGAATCGTTGCCCTTTTGGTTAATCCCTTCGTGAAGTCAAATAACATACGAGCAAATATTTTCACGATATTTTTCGCCATGGAATCATCGATATCCTCCAAGTTAAAGTTGATAATTTGGGCTTTCTTTCCCTGATATGCAACGAGACTAGATAAATACTGTTCTACTGTCACATAATGTGGATAATAGAAAAATTTCGCATATTCGCCAATGACGATCGAATGAAGACGAACTTTCAATGTAATCGCTTCATTATATAGTTTTTCATTATGTAAAAGACCTTCACTAATCAGTGTAAAATTAAAGGCTTTTTCCATATCATTCAAAGTATAAGCATTCACTGTCTGTGGTTCATACTTATCCAATTCTTCGTCGATAAATTTCGAAATATACTCGGTTACAAGAATACTTTCAGTAAAGTTTCCTTCTTTATCGATAATAAAACATTCACGAAATTTTCTCACATAACCAAGACCTTGTACAGGTGCTTCTAGATTAAATTCATTCGTACTACAAGTTGCTAGAATAGAGAAAATATCATTTCTTTTGGCTGTAGCCGTCTGATTTGTATAAAGAATGGTCATGATCGCTTTGGCAATCAAATGATTTTTATAACGAAGTGCCTGATCAGTTGTCTCGGCAAAAATTTTTGTTAATGTAAGCATTTTTTCCAAGATTGGTAATTGGGAATGAGAAGTTGCATTGAGTAATAATGCAATATCATCTAGGCTAAGTAACCATAGAGGAATCTGTAATATTTCTCCTTTTCCACCATATTGTGCAGTCTGTAACACATTCGTCGTATAGAATTTAAAATGATAGTTGGGATTAATTTGATTCATATCTTGAAATGCATTGTGATACTCACCATAAGCATCAAATAAAAAGATATTTGCTTTATAAGGGATATAATTAGGACTAGCAAATAAGTTTTGAATGAGACGCGCAACACCCCAAGATTTACCACTACCAGTGTTTCCGAAAATAGCCATATGATTACTAAATAAATCATTGACATTGGCATAAATGGGTAAACCATTATATAAAGGCGACATTCCTAATAACATGTTTTCAGGACCAGCTACACCCGTTAATAATTTCATCTCTTCACTGGTGATTAAACGTACTTTAGAATCCAAATTCGGTTTACGAATCACGCCACCTAAAAAACGATCTTTCACAATTTCCCCTAAAAAATGAACTTTCAAGAGTTCTGGACTGACATCCTCTATTTCCCCTAATATTTTTTTATTATGATCTTCAAAGATCACATGCATATTCATAAGATTACTAGACACCTTAAGCCCTGCCATCGAAATATGTGCAACACTATTGCTCATGTAAACAATATTTCCAAACATACCATCACCCTTTTATAATAATTCTTTTATTCTCTCTTTGATTTCTTGATCTTCTACATCTTCCAATAATTGAAGAATTTGTTCTTCTTTTCTTTTTAAATGTAATATTTCTTCATAATAAACTAATTTATCACAAGCATCTTTCACTTGCTTATGAACAGCATTTCTACTCACATCATAATTTTCAGCCATTTCTGAAAGTGTTAAATTGTTAAAATAATAATCCTCAAAATAATGACGTTGTTTTTCCGTTAATAACTCACTATAGATATCGTATAAACTACTTAAATATAAAGCATCTTCCATCAGATGAACACCATCACATAATTATAAATAACAATGATAAGAATAATAAGTCCCACTATCGTATAAAGCAGTGACATATATTTTCTACCATAACTTGTAGAATTGTTATAAGCTACGACAAGTAAATCGAGTGCTAGAAAAAACTCGGTAATGAGTAAAATAACGGGAGCGAAAAATGACACGATCACCGTTATGATGACAAGTGCTGTGAGTAAAGCTTGAACAAATAACGCATCGTTATTAATATATTGTTTCTTTTTTATTTTTTTATCAGTCTTCTTTTCCATTTTGATCACCCACTAAATCTTTAAAAAGTCCATAAATATACTTTTCGATATCGAACGTTCGCAAATCCTCTTTCTTTTCCCCTAAACCAATATACTTGACAGGAATACCTACACTCTCTTTGATTGCCAGGACGATTCCACCTTTCGCAGTACCATCTAGTTTCGTGAGTATAATTCCTGTAATATTGGTAATTTCTTGGAAACTTTTCGCTTGACTAATTCCATTTTGTCCAGTCGTCGCATCCATTACAAGGAAGGTTTCATGAGGAGCTCCCGGAATCACCTTACCAATCACTTTATTCATCTTATCTAATTCATTCATCAAATTGGTCTTATTCTGAAGACGTCCGGCCGTATCGATTAGCACCATATCATAATGTTCTCTTTTTGCTTCCTCTAGCCCATCGTAAATGACACTAGAAGGATCCGCATTTTCCTTGCTGATAACAGGTGAATCCGTTCTATGTCCCCATTCGATCAGCTGCTCGACAGCTCCTGCTCGGAACGTATCACCAGCAATCAAGAGAACTTTTTTTCCTTGTTCTTTGAACTTGGCAGCTAATTTACCAATCGTTGTTGTCTTTCCAACACCATTCACCCCTACAAATAACATCACGGTTGGGCCATCCGAATTTTCGTTGATCTTATTTGAAATAACTTCATTATTGACATAAATAATGAACATCTCATCGACAATAATTTCTCTAAGATCATCCACATCGATAATATTTTCTTTTTTGACACGTTTTTTCAAACGATCGATAAAGTCCATAACCGTATTCACTCCGATATCCGCCATAATCAAAATTTCTTCTAGCTCATCAAAATAAGCCTGATCAATACTATGATGACGTTTTGATAACATCGTGAGTTTCGAATTGAATTCCTTTCTCGTCTTCTCTAATCCATGATCATAAAGATCAACCTCTTTTTGTTCTTCTACTGTTTTTGTTCCAAATATATTTTTAAATTTATCAAATAATCCCATAAAACCTCCTAAAAATAATCAATTGTATCTCCTTTGGTAAGACTGATATCATCGCTATTATCCGTCGTATAAATACAAAAATCCAAAATAGCGATAAAAAGACTAAAATAAGCATACAGAGTAATCAAAAGCGATATTAAACTAATGAGCGATAAGAAATAATAATCATAAAGTGTTCCCATAAAGTAAAAGAAACTAACACCGATTTCGATTAAGTAACATACGATCATCACTAAGATTTTCAAATATTTCCTAGCATATCTCTTCGTCTTAGGATCACGAAAAGAAACCCCTAACAAATAATTAGAAAAAACTAAATAAATAAGAGCTAGTGACGTTAATGAAAACCAATTCTGACTAATAAAAGTAGGCCATTCACGAAATTCGTGATGAGTAAAAAAAGTACTTCCCATGATCCAAATACGGCTAAATAAACGAATGATAAACGTTAATAATACTAAATTCGCGCCTCGGCTAATCAATTTATGGTTGTCTTGATCGATGATTCCCATACGATTATTGTGAATCATGCGCTTCCATAAAGATGCATTCATGCGATATGTCATCAAACGATCAAATACATTCTTCATATTCTCACCTAGTATCATTTTACACTATTTTTTACGAAAATACTAGCAAATCATCTGAAAAGACAAAAAAAGCGCTATGAAGTATTTCTTCTATTTATGATCAATGTTTCTCCATCGATGAAATACCATAATAATCCAAAACTGTCTGTTCTAATTCTGGGAATTGGGTATGAATACTTTCTTTTATACACGCTTCATAAACTTCTTCTAAAGCATTACATCTCATATTTAAAAATATCGGTTGGCAATCCTTCTTCTTTTTTCCAAATGAGTGTTAACTGGACAAAACAAAAAAATTAAAGTATAATGGTAACGTTATAACGAAAAAGAAAGGAGTTTTTATGAAATTTTTTAACAACGATGACACGAAGGTATTTGCTTTAGGTGGCCTTGGTGAAGTCGGAAAAAATATGTATTGTGTAATGCATAACAATGAAATAATTATTACGGATGCGGGTATTATTTTCCCAGAAAGTGAATTAATGGGTGTCGATTATGTGATTCCTGATTTCACTTTTCTAAAGAAAAATGAAAGTAAAATTAAAGCTTTATTTATTACACATGGTCATGAAGATCATATTGGTGGAATACCATTTCTATTACAGACGGTTCATATTCCTGTTATTTATGCACCAAATCAAGCAGTCGGGTTAATTCGAAAAAAATTAGAAGATCGTAATATTAAATATAAGAACTTAATCGCTTATACGGAAAAAACAAAAGTAAAGTTTAAGAATATCGAAGTGGAGTTTTTTCGCACCACTCATTCGATTCCAGATTCCCATGGAATTTGTATTACGACACCAAATGGAACCATTGTAACAACTGGGGATTTTAAATTTGATTTAACGCCTGTTGGGCCAATGGCTAATTTGCACAAAATGGCAAAAATTGGTGAACGTGGTGTTACATTACTTATGAGTGATAGTACAAATGCTTTAAGTGAAGGTATGAGTATTAGTGAATCAAAAGTCGACAATGCTCTATCAGAAATTTTTACAACGAAGACAGATGGACGTATCATTATTGCGACTTTCGCTTCTAACATTTATCGTTTAAAACATATCGTCGATACTTGTAAACGAAATAATCGTAAAATTGCGGTATTTGGTCGTTCGATGGAAAATAACATCGAAATCTCTATTCAAGGTGGATACATTAGACATAAAGATATTTTTGTAACACCAGAAGAGGCCAATCATCTACCAGATAATCGTGTATGTTTACTTTGTACTGGTAGTCAAGGAGAACCTCTTGCTGCTTTAAGTCGTATTGCGAATGGTACGCATAAACAAATTAAGTTGCGTTCGAATGATGTGGTTATCTTTTCATCGAATCCGATTCCTGGAAATGCCATTAGTATTTCGAAGACAATCAATAAACTTTACATGCGTGGTGTAGAAGTATATACCAATACCTCATTAAGTGATATTCATGCCTCTGGACATGCTAGTGAAGAAGAATTAAAATTGATGTTACGTTTAATTAAGCCAAAGTATTTCATGCCATTTCATGGTGAATACCGCATGTTAAAACGTCATGCTGATATTGGTATTAGTTGTGGTATTCCAAAAGAAAATACTTTTGTACTCGGAAATGGGGACGTTTTATCGATCTATAAAGGTGAAATAAAACGTGCTGGAACCGTTCCTGCTGGCGATGTTTACATTGATGGAAACCGCATTGGAGATGTTGGAAATGCCGTTTTAAAAGATCGTAAAATCATGGCTAATGATGGAATCGTCATCGTAATTTCCAACCTCGATACTACTCATAACCAGTTACTAGGAAAACCCAATATTACGACCCGTGGTTTTGTTCAAGTAAACGAGAATGAAGAACTGCTCCATACGCTAGAAGAAATTAGTAAAAAAGCCATTTTATCAAAACTTGGCAACCGTATTAATTATTCGGATATAAAACTAGAAATTGCGAATCAATTATCTAGTTATATCTATGAAAAAACAGGAAGAAAGCCAATTATTCTTCCCGTTATAATGGATATTAAGCGTAATGCTTAATATCTTTTTATATACCCAATTTAATATTGTGTTTTTTTGTGTATTCTTCAATTTTAATCAAATCGTTCTGATCTTGTGATTCATTCCGATCTCGTTTCCATAAAACAATCGACTTTAACGTTTGAAGCGGAAAACCAGATTCCATCCGCACTTCAAATTTTTTCTTATTTTGAACGGCAACGGCCACCTCATTCGCAATTTGATAAAAACCTGCCTCATCGACACGATTATGATTGATTCTTCCTGCATCTTTCAGTTCCCAAAAAAGATCTTCTGACACATATAAATTGATGCTATCACAATATTTTCTAATATCATAAAGGACTAAGGCAGCCTCTCCCGTAATATAATATTCTTCTTTGAAGAAATTTAAACTTTCGACTATGTTGATAACTTCTTCTCTATCCACAATATCCCTCCATGGATATTATAACAAAAAATAATCCATTATGGATTATTTAAAGAATAAAACGTATAATCTTAGTGAACTTTCCTATTCTTCCCATAAAGGTAGCAAAATCGTAACCGTCGTACCTATACCAATCTTTGATTCATAATGAATTGTACCTTCATGAGCAGCAATGATTTCATAAGATAGAGAAACACCTAGTCCAGTACCTCTTAATTTGGTTGTAAAAAAGGGTTCTGATATTTTTTTTAAGACATCTGGTTCTATTCCCATACCATTATCGTGAATTTGAACCTCAACCAAATGACCGTTCAAAAAAGTCGTAATCGATAATCTCCTCCTATCTTTCTCTTCCATTGCTTCAACACTGTTTTTCAGTAGATTAATAAACACTTGGGTCAGACGATTATAATCGCCTAAAATATAAATTTCATCATCATACAAATTCGTATCTAACATAACCTTATTTTTCTCTAGAATTGGTTCAAAACTATTGACGACATCTTCTAATAAATAATTAATATCCAAAATATCTTTCTCGACTTTTATCTTCGTCATCGATAAAAAATCTTGCAATAAAATTAAAGTACGATTCATTTCCTCTTTCATAATAGGAACATATTTTTCAGCATGTTCCGTATTATGTACATCGAACATGTCTAAGTATCCTTTACAAACGGCAATCGGATTTTTTATTTCATGAGTGATTTTAAATAATGATGTTCGAATTTGTTTTTCTTGTTCCAATTCTTTTACATTCATGTGATATTTCATGATTTCTTCACCTTTTTTGATCAAGAATAACACCACGTAAGTAATCACCAAAAAAAGCAGAATCATAAATGGTAATGAAAAATAAGATCCTTGTAAATAATCCTCTTGTAGTACGGGATTCGTTAGTAAACAACCTATGAAAACCATACTCTTCATGATGAGGAAAAAGAAAATATAATGCTCTTCCCTACGCTTTTTTTCCTGCATGTAAAGAAAAACAATATAATAACCAAGATATTCTAGCAAAACCAGTGGGACTTTAAAATAGAGATTGGTCACATAATGATGGATGATGATAATTGACATGACAAGAATAGAAAAATGTCTTTTTTTCACATATGCTACAATCAGAGGAACATTAAAAATAAGTAAATTAGGACGATTAAATAAACCTATTCCAAATCGTAGCGATAAATAAAGAGAAGTAACTAAAGTTAAATCTAGATAAATATCGTTCTCGTTTTTTCCAATATTCTGATTGTAAGCGATATAAAAAAGATACACTAATAAAGGAAATAAAATAAATAACATGTTCAAGAACAAGCTTTCATATAAATTCATTTTCTCACCTCATGACAATATTATAGAAATTTTCTATGTCATAATTTGTCGAAATAAAGAAAAAAATGATGAAAAACATCATTTTAAGTCATCGATATATTTTTTAAATTGTTTTGCATTCTCTCCCAAAATTATCTTCAATTGATTATCGATTTCGACGATTCCTTGGGCACCCAATTTCTGAATTCCTTCCTTGTTTACTAACCCAATATTAGCTACCTCGACGATAAAACGAGATTTATGAAACTCGTATTTGATAATATTTTTTCGTCCTCCCAAATATTCTACTAATTTATTAAGTTCTAACTTAAAATCTTTCTTTTTGGAACGCGTAATCGCAATTGCGATAATGAGTGCTATCAAAATAATTAAAATATATTGAATATATTCCATTTTCATCACCTTAGTATTCATTATACTATATTTTCGATCATTTTACCATCTTTAATCAAAAATTTTCATGCATCCTTCTTTCCTATTTGGAAGAGTTCTAAAACCAAATGATTCTTAAACAAACACACTATTACGATGATCAAGTACGACAAATCTCGTATTCCATCTTTAAAATTCCCTTTTCTGCATATATTAATAATGGTGAATTCTATGAAACAAATCTCAAAGTATAAAGTCGATTCTGCTTTATTTATTACCTTAGTTATATTGGCTATTATTAGTGTCGCTACGATCTCAAGCGCAGAATTATTATTACCTAGTTACATGCATGGTTTAGCCCTTAAACAAATCATGTGGTATGGATTAGGTTTTGTGCTTGCTTATTTTATTATGTTTCTTGGAAATGATTATTTATATCGTCATATTTGGTATTTATACGGAATTGGGATTTTATCGTTAATTGCTCTATTATTATTTGCCGATCCCATCAACGATGCTCGTTGTTGGTTTACGATTCCTGGTATTGGTTCCATTCAACCAAGCGAATTTATGAAAGTTATTTTGATTATTACACTTGGAACGATGATTCATCATTTTCACGAAAAATATCAAAATCCATCTCTTAAACAAGAATTTTTCTTTTTAATGAAAGTCGGAATCGTCGTATTCATTCCTAGTTTTCTTACCTTCTTACAACCAGATACTGGTGTTGTTTTAATTTATTTACTCATTACAATTGTCATGTTGTTCGTATCAGGACTTCGTTATCGTTGGTTCATCCTACTATTCGGATTACTTTTTCTTACAATCGGCATCATCCTCGGGGTCTATTTTCTAAACCAAGATCTATTCGTAAAATTATTTGGGACAAGTTTTTTTCTTCGTGTTGATCGCCTGTTAGATTGGTCTAACAAATCAGGCTTTCAATTAGAAAACGGTATCAGTGCGATTGGATCCGGCGGATTTTTCGGAAACGGCTTTCGTAACACTCCTATTTATTTCCCAGAACCACAAACTGATTTTATCTTTGCGGTTTATGGTAGTAACTTTGGCTTTATGGGATCACTGCTTTTAATCAGCTTTATTACGTTTTTTGATCTTAGACTTATATCGATCGCACTTAAAAATAATTCCCATACCAATCGTTATATCATTGCTGGTATTTTAGGAATGTTAATCTACCAACAACTTCAAAATGTTGGCATGACGATCGGACTTATGCCGATCACGGGAATCACGCTCCCTTTCATCAGTTATGGTGGTTCTAGTCTACTAAGTTACATGCTTATGATTGGTGTTATTTTTAATATTTCAAATGAAACGATTCGTTATACCAATTAAAAAACTATACATTAGTTTTTTTGTATAATTTCAATATTTCATCTTGCTCTAAATAAAGGTAATAAGTATCACTCTTACCTACCCTATAAGTCAAAATAGCTTCATCCGTACTACTAGAAGTAAGTTCTTTCATCTGTTCATTTAACGATGTCACCTGATCATTCAACTCTTGAATTTGACTTTCATAATTGGTAATCTTTTCCTTTAATGCTTGTTCTTCTACTTGCCAAGCTTCCTTTTCTCTTTTTAGTGTTGCAAGCTCATCCTCACAAGTGGAAGATACTTTCGGATATAACGTAATCCAATCTTTCTGATATGCGATCCATTTATCTTCTTCGACCTGTAACCAATTATAATCTCCATTCTTTTCTTCTTTCAAAATATTATAAATACCTAAATTAATATATCCTAACACTTCCCCATTCGGCGTTTTTCTAGCACGTAATTTTTCTACTGTTACTTCTGCCTGATCGACACTCGTATTTCGCATCACTGGTGTTCCAATATAAGAGACTTCTTTTGGGACTATTTGAAAATGAAGTCCCGCATCGCGGTAAATACGTGTAAAAGAAGTATCCACATACATGACTTCTTCTGGCTTTTTCGTATCTCCTGTCATAACCCATTTGCCACTTGTGTTCAAAGTCCAATTATCGCTTTTTCCTCTTCCTACGACAATATGAACATGAGGACCCGTCACATTTCCATTCGTTCCTTCATGAATGATAATATCACCACGTTTGAATTTTTGGCCAACGAATAATTTACTCACTTCTTCATCATCTGAATGTGTAAATGTGATAAAAGCATGATCGGTGAAAGTTGGTGTTACAACTGGACTTGTCGAATATAACCAAACAGTATTAGATACGTTAGGATTCCCCAACCCACGAATCGCTACAATTTCTAATTCATCACAATTGCAGTACATCGCACTTATTTTTTCATTTGGATCTCCAGCTTCATCGATCGGATAATCTTTTGGTGTTCCTACTGTATGTGTATGATGAGAATAATTCCCTGTATATGCTTGCGTAATGTTCATCACTTTACTCGGATATGTAAAATAATTTTTATTCATACCACTCCCTCTTTCTATTTTATTGTATGTAAAAATAATAAATGTGTAGAGGATATCGGACGCTAAAACATAATCATTTCGTGATATACTATAATTGTAATATGTAAGGAGACGCATCGACAATGAATGAACTTTTCGATATTTTATGTGAATTAGGTAAATTTACTTGTCATGTTGCTAGTCGAGATAGTGTCATTAAAATGGTATATCAATAATCATTTTGATGAATGCTATTTAGTTTTAAAAAGCACTTCATATCTATCTCAAACAAATTATTAGATAGATAACAACAAAACTAAAAACAAGCTGATTACTCTTTTGATCGATAAGTATCATTATTCTATTAAAGATGCAAACGATATTGTGAATACTTCATTATCTGATGCTTTTAATAAAAAATATTCATTATATGACTATAAAAATGATGTACGGAGTATAAATAATCATTGGAGTGACCATTTTTTTAAAGCATGTAAAGAACTTTCTGTCGATTTATTAAATGAGAATATAATAGATGTTGGAGTTGGTTCTGGAAACGAGGCTTCAAGATTATTTCATAACTGCAAACATATTGCTTTTGTAGATATTGCGCCTAATGGCCTAAAAAAAATTAAAAAGATAATTCCTCAATCAAAAATAATTGTTTCATCAGCTGAAAATTTAGAAATGATTAATAATAATGAATATGATATTTATATTTCATTAAGAACATTTAATTCCTCTTTTTTTAATATTGAAAAAACATTAAATGAAGCAAAAAGAATTTTAAAATCAAATTCTAGAATTATGATTTCTATTGCAAATGGTTTTTTAAGTTCTAATTCTTCAATAATTCCCGGATTAATTATTCCTGGGACAGATTTTGTCGATATTTATAAAGGTTTAGATAGTATTAAAAATCTTATTAATATCATGTCTAGATTAGGGTTTGAAAAGTTCAAATTACTTACTACAAATGAGGAAATTTATTTATTGGCAAAATTAAACAAAGAAGGGAGTTAAATAAATTATGAATGATAATCAATTTACTTCACAAAAAATAATTGAATTTGATCGTTTTTTGTCAAATATCGAACTTTCCGTACCTGATGGATTTAAAATAATTAATCCATTTTGTGGTGATTCAAAAGAAAAAATTAATCAAATTATAGAAATTTTTTACCATAAATTTTATAATGATAATAAAAAAAGAAGGATGATTTTAGGAAGCTCACCAGCTAGAAGAGGAACGGCAATTACAGGAATACCATATGAAGATGCTCAACATTTACAAAATCAAACAGAAATCTTTATAGATGATTTTTATGTTAATAAATCTTCGTCAAATTTTTTATATGATGTCATAGATATGTATGGTGGAACTGATAAATTCTATCATGATTTTTATATGAATTTTATATGTCCGTTGGGAATCGTAAGGATAAATTCAAAAGGTAGAGAAGTGAATTGCAATTACTACGAAAATAAGAAATTACAGGAAAGTTTATATGACTTTATCATACAAACTTTAAAAATGCAAATGGAATTTAATATTGATAGATCGGTATGTTACTGTATTGGAAGCGGAGAAAATTATGAATTTTTAAAAAAGATAAATGAAAAATATGGCTTTTTTGATAAGATAATTCCACTAGAACATCCACGTTTTATTATGCAATATAATTCTAAAAACAAAGACTATTATTTAAATAAATATTTAAGTGCATTAACCCAAAACGAAAAGGAGACTAAAGGTAATGAAAGCAACCAATAAAAGATTTGTTCACTTTGAAACCAATAAAACAACAATTTACGAAGTACAAAACAAACAAATCGTTAAAACGAAAAAGATTCATGGAGACATAAGTATGATCATATGAATAAGTTTATAAAAGCTGATGCCATCATCGTGTGTAACCCAAATGATATTATTGGTAAAGGAACCATGTTCGAATTTGGATTTATTACTGCTTATAATAAGAGAGTTATTTTTACAAACGAACCAAAAGACATGTCTATTCTGTTTCCGTATGAAACTGGATTAAATAACATTAAATGAAAAGACGAAATGGATATGAACTTCTTCTCTCCTTTCAGTCTGCTAATCACTATTTAACTAAATTATATATTCTTCTGTACAAAGTTCTCTTTGTAGGGTCCTGCTCTCTTCAGTTAGAAGAGACCAAATTGTGTTAAGCCCTTTAAATATGGGCCTTTTTATATTGGCACAAACCGTCATTTACCGTGGTTTTTTAGTATTTTTGTACCTAAATTGTACCTAAAAAAAGAATTAGTACCTATTATACTAACTCTCAAAATGAATACTTTTCTCCAAATAATTTACTTTCAATTATACACAATATAGCATACCCTAAAATGAATAGAAATGCTACTAAGTACAGATTAGTTATAAATTTAGTTATCATTAAAAATAAACCTGTTAATATTGCATAGTTAAATAAAAAACCAAGGCTACCAATGAATTTTACATCCCCATCATACCATGTACCTGTTAAAAAATATGCGAGTGGTATAAGAGCACCTCCGAATATCCAATTAACTATTTCCGCCGTTCCAGGATTCTTAATTAAATTAGTAAATGGATTAGGTATTAAAAATTGTCTTACTAAATAGCTAATTACTTTAATCAAATGATACAACATATCACCCCCTAAATTTAATAAATATTATACCACAGTATTTCTATAATTTAACTAAAAAAAGTCTGGAGCAATTCCAGACTCATCTTATCAATCAATCTTATTTGGATTTAGCAATTCATTAATTGATTCATTATATTCTTCCCATTTTGGACAATATTTATCCATAAGTAACTTAAAATTATTATTGTGTTTTCTTTCAATTAAATGAATTAACTCATGAATTATTACATATTTAATCTCAGTATCTTTCTTTTTGGCTAAATCTAAATTAAATATTATTTCTTTCTTATCAGTATTACAACTGCCCCATTTGTTTTTCATTTTTCTAATAGAATAATTTTTAGCTTTAACTCCAATTAGTTCTTCTAGTACTGGCATAAACTTTTCTATTTTAACTTGTAAATTATCTTTGTAAAATGAATTTAATAGACGCTCTTTATTATCAATACTTGAAGATTTTCTAACATACATTGCAATTATATTATTTTTTTCTATTTTAACACTTGGAACATTTGAATCATAAACTCTTAAAATATAACGTTGGAATTATGTCAAGTTTTTAGACACATTTTTATGGACAAATTATTAGTCCGTATTTAAATTTATTCCAATTTCCTTTTGACAAGCAGAAATATTTTTATTGATAATAAGTCGTTTTCTTCGCAGT
>CALVJD010000019.1 GCA_944332005.1 uncultured Bacilli bacterium | reverse complement strand
AGGGTTTTACAATCCTGTCCGAATTCACTCTTCCATCGGGTATCTTTCCCCTGATCAATTTGAAAAAAAAGTAGAGATGGGTTAAAACCCCCTCTACTATGTGTCCAAATATTTGACAAATTCCCCAAAATTTTTCCTTTGTTTTTCTTGCCTTCGCACACTATATTACTATTTCTTATATTTTCATTTTAGCAAATTTAGTTATCTTTTTCAAGTAGCGGTTTCAAAAATTGTCCTGTATAACTTTCTTTTACATTCACAATCTCTTCTGGTGTCCCTTTCGCAATAATAGTTCCACCACGATCTCCACCTTCTGGACCTAAGTCGATAATATAATCGGCTACTTTAATGACATCAAGATTATGTTCGATGACCAAAACCGTATCTCCATTATCGACGATTCTCTCCAAAATGACTAATAGCTTTTTAATATCATCACTATGTAATCCAGTCGTTGGTTCATCCAAAATAAATATACTCTTACCAGTTGGTCGTTTTTGAAGTTCTTTTGCTAATTTAACTCTTCCTGCTTCTCCTCCAGATAATGTGGGTGCACTTTGTCCTAATTTAATATAAGAAAGTCCAACATCGACTAACATTTGTAACTTATCTCGTACTTTTGGCACATTTTCAAAAAATTCTAATGCTTCTTCAACACGCATTTCTAAAACATCATAAATATTTTTCCCTTTGTATTTAATTTCCAATGTTTCATGATTATAACGCGTTCCGCCACATACTTCACATGGAACATAAACATCAGGCAAAAAATGCATCTCAATTTTCTTTACACCATCACCCCAACATGCTTCACAACGTCCACCTTTGACATTAAAGGAAAATCTACTTTTATCATATCCTCTAATTTTTGCTTCCTTTGTTTGAGCAAATACCTCACGAATATCATCGAAGACACCTGTATAGGTTGCTGGATTACTACGAGGAGTTCGTCCAATTGGATCTTGTGAAATATTGACTACTTTATCGATATTTTCTAATCCTTTGATTTCTCTAAATTTTCCTGGTTTTACTTTTGTTTTATAAAGATTAGATGCTAATGCTTTATAGACAATCTCGGTAATCAAGCTACTCTTTCCACTTCCAGATACCCCCGTCACACAAATAAACGTACCAAGTGGAAATTTAACATTGATGTTTTTCAAGTTATTTTCCTTTGCACCTTTGATCTCTAAAAATTTCTTATTACCTTTACGACGATGTACAGGTACTTCGATTTTCTTCTTTCCACTTAAATATTGTCCTGTTAAACTATTCGGATTTGCCATTACTTCTGCTGGTGTTCCTTCGGCTACCACAGTACCACCATGTAAGCCAGCTCCGGGACCAATATCCACCAAATAATCACATGCTAACATCGTATCAGTATCATGTTCTACCACGATCAAAGTATTTCCTAAATCACGCATTTCCAACATCGAATTAATCAATTTCTGATTATCACGTTGGTGAAGACCAATACTAGGTTCATCTAAAACATATAGGACTCCAGTTAAGCGAGAACCAATCTGAGTTGCAAGGCGAATGCGTTGTGCTTCTCCTCCGGATAACGTTTCCGCACTGCGATCAAGTGTCAAATATTCAAGTCCAACGTTAATCAAAAATGATAAACGAGAATTAATTTCCTTCAAAATCAATCTGGAAATTTCTTGTTCTTCTTTCGATAATGGTAGTTTTTCTAAAAAAGTATGCAAGTCAAAGATACTCATCTGTGTCATCTCATAAATGTTCTTTCCACCAATTAATACCGATAACACATCACTGTTTAATCTAGCCCCATGACAGGCTTCGCAAGGAAGTTCCATCATAAATTGTTCGATCCATTCACGAATCCAACCACTCTTTGTTTCCATATAACGACGTTCTAAATTCGTGACAACGCCTTCATAGTAAGCTTTCGTATTACGTGTATTTCCATTTTTTGCTACATAATTAAATTCGATCATATCAGGTGAGCCAATCAAAATAATATCCAACTCTTTACGAGTAAAATCTTTTATTGGCTTATCTTGATCGATATGATAATAATCACATACGGCATTCATTTGTGTTGAATAAATACTGTTTGGATCATCCAAATTAAGAGTTACGATCGCTCCTTCACGAATACTTTTACTTCGATCTGGAATAATTAAATCTTCATCGATTTTTAATTTTACACCTAATCCTTTACAATCAGGACAGGCACCATAAGGGGCATTGAAACTAAACATACGAGGTTCTAGTTCCGGCAGGCTAAAATCACAATCCGGACAAGCATAATTTTCGCTCATCACAAATTCTTCACCGCCAACCACATCGATGACGACTTTTCCATGTGATAACTTGGTAGCGTTCTCAATGGATTCATAAAGGCGACTACGAATATCCTCCTTCATGACCAAACGATCGATCACGACATGAATATTATGTTTCTTGTTCTTCTCCAAATTGATTTCTTCACTTAAATCATGTTCTTCTCCATCGACACGGACACGAATATATCCATCTTTCAATAATTTTTCAAAAAGATCTTTATGAGTTCCTTTTTCGCCATGAACGACCGGACTAAGAACACGAATTCTCGTTCCAGGTTCCAATTCCAAAATACGATTCGTCATCTCTTCGACACTTTGACTACTGATTGGTCTTTTATGAATAGGGCAATAAGGTACTCCAATACGAGCATACAAAAGCCTGAGATAATCATAAATTTCGGTCACCGTCCCAACCGTACTTCGAGGATTACGATTTGTCGATTTTTGATCGATACTAATCGATGGACTAAGACCTTCTATACTATCGACATCAGGTTTTTCCGTCCCGCCTAAAAATTGTCTTGCATAAGCACTTAAACTTTCCACATAACGTCTTTGTCCTTCCGCATAGATCGTATCGAACGCTAAACTACTCTTCCCGCTTCCCGACACTCCGGTCATAACAATCAATTTATTTTTGGGCAATTCGATATTAATATTTTTTAAATTATTTTCTCTTGCGCCCTTGACGATAATTTTATCCATACTTTCACCTCAAACACAGGTATTATACCACAACTAAGTTTGTTATAATATACCATTTTTAACCAATTTTCGATATTCATATTATAGCAAACATTTGTTTGTCGTGCAATAATCAATTGCTTTTTTATATATTTTTATTATAATGAGAAAAGAGGTGAAAAAGTGAAGCAAACTGTTACCATCAACGGATATTATCGTCATTTTAAAGGTTCTATTTATCGCGTTGTAGCCATTGCTAAAGATTGTGATAATTTATCGTTAAAAGTCGTATATCAAAATACGAAAAATGATGAGGTTTGGATTCGTGACTATGAGGAATTCTTATCAGAAGTAGATCATCAAAAATATCCCAATATCAAGCAAAAATATCGTTTTGAAGAAATAGAACCATCATGTTTAAATAATAAAGAAAGGTGATTTTAATCAATCACCTTTCTTTATTTTAGTTTTAAAACATGTGCTACACCGTCATTTACTTGAACCGCTTGTCCATTGACTACTACTGTTCCATCCGTAACTTGGCCATTTTCAACGGTTAAATCAACATGATCTAACATTTCCACGGGATAGGTATCATTTAAATGATATTCATAAGCTAAATCGCCTTCTTGGGTAGCAAAATGACAACCACCATTTCCACATTCTCCATTTAACTCAGAACCATTTAAACCAGTATTGATGTCTTCAATAAGACCGTTTGTTAAATCGAGTGCTCCAGCTTCCTTACTAAGCACATCTCCCATTTCTTTTTGTTTACATCCTGAAAGCATCATTGTTTCCACAGCCATCAATGTCACAAGTAATCTTTTCTTACTCTTTGTCATATAAAACGTCCCTTTCGAGGAAGTATTATATCATATTTTTTTTATCAAATTAGTCTTTTGGTTTGAAAAATAAACATAAGAAGAACGAAATAACAATCGCCGAAATAATACCTGTACTAGTCAAATCGAACATTCCCATCGCAAGCCCCATAAATCCAAAATCACCAGCTTTTTCTAAAGCACCATGGATGAGTAAATGTCCAAAACTAGTAATCGGTACCAAAGCTCCTCCACCTGCCCATTGTACAAATTTATCATAAATACTAAACGTATCTAAAAAAGCACCTAAAACAACAAAAATCGTAGTCACATGACCAGGTGTAAGCTTGGTATTATCTAGAATAATCTGTCCCAGTAAACACACAAAACCAGCAAATAAAAAAGCATTTACATAAATCATTCTACTACCTCCAAACTAATTGCATGAGCAATGGCAGGAATACTTAATTTTTGATTGACCATCGTCGTCGAATGAAGTGCTCCCGTCGCAACTAATAGAACGCGTTTTAATTCTTTTTTTCGCATCAAGTCAAAAATATAACCATATGTGACCAACGGAGCACAGGCTGGTCCACTACCTCCAGCATGTACATCTTTCTCTTTTTCTAAATCAAAAATCATACAAGCAGTATCATTATAATTTTTCAAGTTAATATGATATTCACTTTTCATATAATCCTTTAATATTTGTTTCCCATATACACCTAAATCACCAGTCAACACTAAATCATAATAATCGATTTCTCGTTTCGTATCATTTAAATGTTGACAAATCGTACTGGCTGCAGCTGGAGCCATAACTGCTCCCATATGATAAACATCTTTGATTCCCATATCGATAACTGTTCCAACTGTTGCACTTTCCACACGAATTCCTTTTTTATCATAAGATAGGTAGGCACTTGCACCTCCTGTTGTCGTAAACGTTGCCGTCTTTGGTTTTGGCCCACCATATTCTACTGGATAACGAAATTGTTTTTCTGCTCCATTATTATGAGAAGAAACACTACAAATACAGTTTTTTACTTGTTTTGCTTCAATCATATTAGCACCTAAGATGAGACCTTCTACACTAGTTGCGCATGCACTATAAACCCCGAAAAAAGGAATTCCAATATTGCTAGCTGCGTAGTCAGAAGAAGCAATTTGATTAAGTAAATCGCCAGATATATGAAGATCGACATCAAATCTCGTTTTCCCTACTTTTGCAAGTACAATATCGACACTGTCTTCGATCAATTTCGATTCTGCTTGTTCCCAAGTGGGTTTTCCAAAATAAAGATCATTGTACGTCTTATCGAAATAAGGTGATAATGGACCTTTTTTCTCATAAGGACCTGTTACCGTTCCCGTTCCATTGATATAAACATTTTTATAACGAAATGTCATAGTGCACCCCCAAACAAAAGAAGTCTTAAAAGTCCAAAGACATAGGCACTTACCACACCAAAAATAATGACGGTTCCCGCTAATTTCAACATATTCGCACCAATACCTGTCACAAAACCTTCTTTGCGATATTCTAAAGCTGCACTCATCATCGAATGAGCAAATCCTGTGATTGGTACGATAAGTCCACATTTTGCAAAATTGACCCATTTATCAAAAAAGCCAAATGCCGTTAGTAAACATCCGATAAAAATTAAGGTAATGATCATGAATGTTCCAGCTTCTTTTGTTGGAATATCCAAATAATAAGCATAAAATTGTACAAGTAGTTGACCAATTACTCCCATCACGCCACCTACTAAAAAAGCGATCATTCCATTATAAAGACGATTTTCTTTTGGTGTATGCTTCTTAACCAAATCTTTATATCTATTCTTTTCCATAACATTCCTCCTACCAATATTATGGAATTGGATTTCCAAATTTATACATCATAATCATGATTCACAAAAAAACGATATTAGAAATCAACCTAATATCGTCATAAGACTCCAAGCAGCAAAACTTCCAAACAGAATTCCCGCTACCACTTCAGCAGGATTATGACCAAGTTCTTCTTTTAACTTTCGAAATCCTACTTTAGCATTTTTACCAAACATCTCATCCATAATATGATTAATCGTAGCCGCTTGTTTTCCACTTTCCATACGAAGTCCCATCGCATCATACGCAACTACCATCGAAAAAACGAGGGAAATCGCATAGAGTGGTGATGTAAATCCTTCTCCAATTCCAATCGCCGTTGCAAGGGAAAACGTAAACGAAGTATGACTACTAGGCATACCACCACTTCCACTCAATAGACGTCCCCATTTCCATTTATGACCATCGACCGACTCGATCGTAAATTTGATTAATTGCGCTAGAATAAGTGTTACAATCGGTACGATAATATAACGGTATTCTCTCATATTCTACTCCTAACTGATTTGATTTAAATTTTTTAAAAACGATTTACTTTTTAAATATAATCCGGTATAACGATCATAATAATCATCTAAAAAATCATCGATCTCACGTTTCACTTTTGAACTGACATCTAATTTACTGATCTTCGCTAAATCGACATAATAGAATAAACGAATTAATTTGATCGTTTTCTCATCGACCACACGTTCATTCGTATAACAATTTCGACACACATATCCACCTTTATCGGCAGCTAAAGTCGTAATTCCATGATCACTGCCGCAAATACTACATGCATCTAAAACTGGTAATACTCCTAAATAGTCTAGATATTTGAGCTCTAAAATATCGGTAATAACCATCGGATCAAATCCTTCTTCGATTTTCATAAGGGCACTAATGAGTAACTCATAAATGCCATCACGATAAGACTGTTTCATCACTTGTTCTGCTAATTCTAGTAAAAAGGAGGCATATGTAATTTTGGTAATATCTTTTTTGATATTTTTAAACGAATCTTTTACATCAACGCCAGTCAAAGTAGAAAGCTTGTCCTTTTTATAATAAAGATGAAACGTTCCATAAGTAAGTTTCCCGCTAACACTACGAAGTTCACTTTTCATCGTTTTAGCTCCCTTGGCCATCACACCGATCACTCCGTGTTCTTTCGTTATAATATTTAGAATCTTACTTGTCTCTCCATAAGAACGTTCACTGACGACAATTCCTTCGATATCCTCAATCATATCCAAACCTCCCAGAGGATGAAAAAAACAAGATCAGATCATTTTTCTTTCTTATATTGTAAGTAATACTCGATCTTTCCTGTTTTTTCAAACAATTTCCACAATAATTCTTTTTTCATATGATCACCTATTACTATCTTGTTAGTAATATATGTGTTTTATTCAAATTCGCGATATCCAAATTCTGACAAATATTTTTCGCGATCACGCCATTTTTTAACGGTTTTTACAAACAAATTCAAATATACTTTCTTACCTAAAACATCTTCCATTTCTTTTCTTGCCTGCATGCCAATCTTCTTAATCATTTGACCACGAGCTCCAATGATAATCTTTTTTAAAGAATCACGATCGACAATGATATCTGCATAAATAGTGACACTAGACTTTCCAAATTCCATACTCTCAATCAGGCAACTAACAGAATGTGGAACTTCTTCATCGGTTAAACGAAAAATCTTTTCACGAATCAATTCTGATAAAACAAATTCAATTGGTTTATTCGTAATCTCTTCTTCTCCATAATATTGTACCGAATCTGGCAAATATTTTTTGATCACTTCAATTAACGCATCGATGTTTTCCTCTTTTAAAGCAGAAACAGGAACAATTTCAGCAAAGGGATATAGATCTTTATATTCAGAAATCTTCACGAGAATCTGCTCTTTTGGCATTTTATCGATCTTATTTAAAACTAAAATAACGGGTTTTTCCACTTCTTTTAATTTTTCGATAATATATTTATCGCCACCGCCAAGTTCCTGTGAAGCATCTACTAAAAACAAAATAAGGTCGACATCATCAATACTATAATAAGCTTGTCTATTTAAATATTTTCCTAATTTATGATTTGGTTTATGAATCCCTGGTGTATCAACAAAGATAATTTGCGTATCATCATGAGTATAAATCCCTTGAATAATATTGCGTGTCGTTTGTGGTTTATCCGATGTAATCGCAACCTTTTTTCCAATTATTTGGTTTAAAAGGGTACTTTTACCAACATTCGGTCTCCCCACTAAACTTACAAAACCAGATCTCATCCTAAATCCTCACTTGTAAAAGGATGAGGAAGAATATCACTCATAAAATAATGTTCTTCTCTCTCCTCATTCATGATCACCAATTTGCTATCTTTATGGAAAAATTCAGCTAGTACTTGTCTACATAAGAAACATGGAAAAGCTGGTTTTTCTCCTTTCGTCATCACATATAATTCACGAAAGTCCTCTTTCGTATAACCAGCTGTAATCGCCGATGTAATCGCATTTCTCTCAGCACAAATAGTAGCTCCATAACTTGCATTTTCCACATTGACCCCTTCAAATGTTCTACCATCATACATGACGACAATCGCTGCTACCGGATAATGAGAATAAGGCGCATAAGCATTTTCTAATAATTCTAATAAACGTTTTTTCATAGATCCTCCTATAATCGTTCTAATATGTTCGGAACAAAAACCAAAAGTCCCACAATAAGAGCCGTAATGGCAAAAACAAAAACAGAAGCACTCGCCGTATCTTTGGCAATCTTAGCTAAAGGATGAATTTCCGGACAGGCAAGATCGACCACTGCTTCGATCGAAGTATTAATTAGTTCTGTTGCAATCACTAATCCAATTACTAGTAAAACGAGTAACCATTCGATCATCGTCAACTTCAACAAAACTCCAGCAACGATGACGACGATTGTCGCCAAGGCATGAACAAGCATATTTTGTTCAAATTTAAAAGCATATTTTAAACCTGCCCAAGAATAGACAAAACTTTTAAAAAATCTTTTCAATCCCATTTTTTTCTTTTCTTCACGAACTTCTTTCATAATACTCTCCTACCACATGATATAATCAACAATTTTTGGAATAAACATAAGACAAAAGGAAACGAACGATATACTCGCAAAAACGGCTTCAGCCGCACTTGCCGTATCTTTCGCAATCTTAGCTAAAGGATGAATAGCTGGTGAAACCAAGTCAACTACCGCTTCAATACTAGAATTCATCAGTTCAATTGCCAGCATTAAACCTAATAATAAAATGGTAAATGACCATTCCACTAATGAAATTTGCAAAAAACAACCTAATCCGATGCAAATCACCATCGACCCTAAAATCAAATGTAAACTAAACTCTCTTTGAAAAGCATTCTTTAATCCATATAAAGCAGTACGAATCGTACCATTTTTATTTTTCTTTTTTAATTCCAAAGCCATTTAGAATCTCCTCCTGACGTGTAAACATCTCTTTCTCATCTTCAGGATTCATATGATCATATCCAAGCAAATGTAAAAAACCATGAACAGCTAGAAAAGATAATTCTCGTAAAAAGGAATGACCATATTCCAAAGCCTGCTCTCTAGCCTTATCCAAAGAAATATAAATATCACCTAACAGGCGCATATTATCATACTCAATATCCTTGACATCCTCTAACGCAAATGTAATCACGTCAGTAGGTCGATCTATTCCACGATATTCTAAATTTAAACGATGAATATATTCGTTATCAACCAAAATAACATTAAAAACTAAATGTTCCAATTTCTCATATTGAATCGCATAATCGATCACCTTTTTGACCGTGTCTAATTCTGGAACTTCGACTCCTGTTTCATTAAAAAATTCTACTTTATTCATATTAAACTCCCGTAATTAAAATTTCGGCAATGGTCAAAACAATAATTAAAGCTATCACCGTAATTATTATATTATAAACCCATGTTTTTTTCAAGATTGGTGGAAAACGATCGCGAAGACGATCTAAAAGATAAAAAATACTAAAACCAATAAATGCTCCTAATACATTTAAAAAAATATCATCGACATCAAACACACGGCCAATCAAAGATTGTGTCGTCTCGATTGTCAGAGAAACGATAAGAGCCAGTAATAAAAGAATACTTGGCTTTTTCAATTTTAAAAAATAAGAAATGAAAAAGCCATATGGTAAAAACATAAGCATATTACCAATTACGTTTTTAATAAACATTCGGCTACCAAACTCGTAGCGAAACATTTCTTTAAACGGAATAAAATTCGATGTTGACCAACTGACATCTTGAAATGTCACTACATAGAATAAACACATAATATAAACGATAAACCCTAGCACCAACAATTCTTTATAAAAATATACATCGATTTTATTGATAAACACATATACAATACGTAATGATATTAAAATGGTCATGACAATCAGCATCATAGGCCATACATTTTCAAATATATTGATAATTGTAGCTCGAAACATATTATTCTCCTTCTTCGTCTTGTTCTTCTTTTAATGGTTCTTCTATTTTTTGATAAGCTGTAATATTTTCAAAAACAGTAAAAAACATATCTACTTCTATCTTACTCTCTTTTATTTCAACTTTCAAATTTTTACTATCTAATATTCTCTCTTTGTCACCTAATTTACTCTTCATCTTTTCGATTCCTAATTCTTCTGCTGCAGCTATCGCTTGTTCTTCTGTATAAATATTTTCCACTACCTCCACTTCCTGTTGTGTTTCTTTTACCAAACTAAACGGTAAAAAACGATGTTCCCAAATTACTTTCTCTTCTATATTTTTATTTTTATATGGCGAAAAATTAAATAATTCAAAACGGAAATTTAAAAAATGAATCGTATAAACTTCTTTCGTCTTACCAGTGATTTTTCTTTCATGATAAACATATGGAAATTCAATTGTACTACGATACCAAACTTCCCCATAAACAGTACCTTCTGCCCTCGTATAACTCTTTACTTCATCATTCAATTTAATTTCCCCTGATATAACGACATCTCCAGCACTCACATAATCATTTATATTTCGAATAATTTCCCCACTAGTAGCATGTACCTCTTTAATAATCGCACTTTTTTCAGCAATTACATTTTGATTACCACTCTCAGTATTCGTATCTGGCAATTTCCTCTCCTCGACACGAATAATATACTTTGTCCCTACATTTTCGATCTCCAACCATTCAATGGCATCCTTATGTCGTTCAATAATATCATTTTTAATCGTCTCCAACTCGTGAAAATTTTTTTTAAAACTTCCCTCTTTAATCCCATACTGTTCTAATTCTTTTTGTAATAACGTTCGTAAATCTTTATCGGTATGAACAATCTCGATCGTAAAAATAATATGACTCAAAAAATAAAGAAAGCCAATTCCCACTACGATAAAAAGAAACAAAACACGATTCATATTGATTACTTTCTTTATTTTTATCATACCATAGGTATCGAGTAATGATACCTCATAAATCGATTTTAATTCCGTAATCTTTTCATATTCTTTCGCATATACTTTAATATTTACCTCATTTCGATTCGGATAGCTCATATCTAAAATTTCAATATTATGACTGATTAATCTTCGAATAAATCGTTCGATATTCTTTCCTTTAATATTTAATTTTATGACATTTTTAAAACGATTGAAAAACTGATTTTTCACACGATCACCTCAATTCGATACTTTTAATTACACCTGTTACTAACACTTCATCATGTAATAATTTTGAAACAACTAACCTTTCACCTTTTATTACCAAAGTACCATCTTCATAATCAAGCATAACTTTCTCTGAATCAAAGTGACCAATTCTTTTATAATTAACTACATCAACACGATCAGGATAAACAGAAATCGCGAATTCTTCTTCTAATAAATAATTACGAATACGATTGATTACATCCATAGTCTCACCTATACTATTTTATTAAATAGAATTTAAAAAAGACTAATTCCCTGTAAATTCACTTTCCTCCTTCTATTTATAATATACCATACTCGTATAATGATTTCCTCGAAAAAACAAAAAAGAGGAAATATTCCCCTCCGGTTTCATATTGCACACTCATTTTATTTTTAATACATCAAGCAAAAAAGAGTTTCTCTATCTTTATTCCCATATTACTCTACTACTTCTAGATTACCACCATACTTGATATCATAATCATCTAATAACTCATAGAATTCATCTTTATCGATCATTCTCGTATTGTGAATATTGATTACAATATCTAGTATATTATATTCATCTAAAATATAATAGAGCTTCTTTTTTAAAATCTGAATGTTTTTCTTGTTGACAATTCCTTCTAAGTTGACATATAAAGTATCTCTACTATACTCCATATCTGTTTTAAACATACCGATCACCTAGGATAACTATAGCACATTACCAAATTTCTGCCTATGCATTCGACAAAAGTAGAAAAAATAAGTAATTATCTAATAATTACCATATAAACCGAATACTTTTTGTGCTATAATTTGGTTAGGTGATGTACATGAGAGCAAAATTAGCAATTATCGTAGGAAAATTATTAAAATGGTGTGGAGATCTTATTGGGAGGGGGTCTATTACTCCAGGTACCATTGCTATCAAATTATATCCACACTTATGGGAATATTTAAAACTTCCTAAAACAGTTATTGCTGTCACAGGTAGTTCTGGCAAAGGAAGCGTCACTAGTATGATTACGAAAGTTTTAAGGGATTCAGGATATCAGGTTGTCTATAATGATAAAGGCTCAAATCTAACGGATGCGGTATTAACCTCCCTATTAGGAGAATGCAAACTAAATGGAAAAATAAAAGGAGAATATTTAGTTTGTGAAGTCGATGAACGTTATACCAAATATGTGTTTCCTAAAATTAAACCAAATTATGTAGTAATTACCAACTTAACTCGCGATCAACCACCAAGACAAGGACACTTCGATTTAGTATTTGAAGAAATTAAGAAAGCAATCGATGATTCGATGCATCTCATTTTGAATAGTGATGATCCTTACCTTTATAAATTTACATTTGATCACAAAGGACCAATTACTTATTACGGAATTCATAAGAATCAATATTCCTATACGAAAAGTAAATTTGAAAATCTAAATTTAATTTATTGCCCAAAATGTCATAAAAAAATGACTTATCACTATTATCATTTTGAAAACATTGGTGACTTCGAATGCGAAAAATGTCATTTTAAGAGAATAAAACCACAATATGAAGTGACAAAACTCGACTATCAAACATCACTTATGACTATCAATCATGAATATCAATTACACATGCCATCCAATATTTTATATTGTGTTTACAATACTCTAGCTTCTTTTACGGTATTATCACTACTCGGGCTCGAGCCAAAGCAAATTTGTGAATATATATCCAAGATGAGCTACAACACCAAAATATACGATGAATATACAAGTAATGGAAGACAGGTAGTGGTACTCAATAACAAAAACGAAAATAGTACGACATTCAATCAATCACTTCTCTATGTCGATCAACACAAAGAGCCTAAAACCATTGTAATCGGATGGAAAGAGATCAGTAGACGTTACCATTATGATGACCTATCTTGGCTATACGATATCGACTTTGAAATTTTAAAAGATGATTCTGTCGATAAAATACTATGTGTAGGTATTCATCGCTTCGATATTGCGACACGTATGAAATATGCAGGGATCGAAGACAAAAAAATTCTTGTTTTTGAAACCTTGGAAGAAATGATGATAACCTTAAAAGAGAAAACGAAAGGTTCTATTTACGCCATTTTAAATTTTGATTATGTCGAACCATTTAATACACTAATGAATACAGGTGATAAAAATGAAAATAACGATCGCACATCTTTACTATGATTTGCTTAACCTCTACGGTGAAAGTGGAAATGTCAAAGCACTAAAAAGACAATTAGAAGATCAAGGAATCGATGTTACAATCAAATTTGTAACCGTTGGCGATGAACTAAAATTTGAAGATTACGATTTCGTCTATTTAGGCATGGGAACAGAAGAAAATCAACACCTAGCGTTGAAACATCTAATCACTTACAAAAAAGAGGTAAAAAACGCTATCGAAAAAGGAATATTCTTCCTAGTGACAGGCAACTCGATCGAACTATTTGGAAAAGCAATCTTAGATAAAAATCGTAAGAAAAGAAAAGGTTTAGGCTGTTTTAAATATACCGCGAAAGAAGAAAATTTTCGCATGGTAGATGAAGCTTTGATGCAAGCTGACTTTCTAGAAAAACCAATCTTAGGTTTTCAAAATCAAAGCAGTGTTATTCGAGACAATCAAAAAACCATGTTCCGTGTCATAAAAGGCATTGGGGCCTATCCAAAAAGCGAAGGAGAAGGTATCCATTATCGTAATTTCTACGGAACGTATCTAATTGGGCCAATTTTAGTACGCAATCCCGAATTCTTAAAATATATGACAAAAGAATTAATTTTGAGTAAAAATCCAAAATTCAAAATGAAAAAATTTAAACTAGAACTTGAAACCAATGCATATGATAATTTTATGAAGATGCATTATCAACATGTTATAAACAAATAAAAATGTGGCAAAATACCACATTTTTATTTATCTCTCAAACGAGCTCCTGTTTTTGTTTCTACTTCACAAATCATTTTATTAAAAATCGTCATGACTTCTTCATCAGTCAAGGTTTTCGTAGGATCTTGGAAGGTTAAGGAATAAGCGACGGATTTTTCATTTTCTCCGACATTTTCTCCGACATAAACATCAAAAACATCTAAATCACTCAAATATCTTCCACCTACTCGTTTTAATATACTCATGACGGTTTCACTTGTCATATCTTTTGGCATAACAAACGCTAAATCTTTATGAATAGAAGGATATTTAGGTGTCTCTTTAAATTTAATAATACGTACTTTTTTCGAAAGTAGCTTATCGATACTAAGTTCGAACACATAAATTTCTTTTTTATTGATCGAAGGATGTACTTGTCCTAAGTATCCAATTACATCATTATCCACTAATACTGCACAGCTTCTACCAGGATGTAATTCTTTTAAGCTTGGTGTTGTTTTAAATTGATAACGATTATTAAGACCTAAATATTTCAATATATTTTCGATGATTCCTTTCACTAAATAGAAATCGGCTTTAACACGAAGTTGTTGCCAATCGTTCGAAAAATAAGTCCCATATAGTAAACCAGCAATCTTCGCTTCTTCATGATAACCGTCTTCTTTGGTATATACACTTCCTGTCTCAAAAATCATAATATCATTTTGTTTACGAGCAACATTGTATTCCCATACTTTTAGTAAAGATGGTAAAATACTTTTTCTCATCACCTTTTTATCATCACTCATTGGTTCTAATAATACGACATCGTCCGTTTCCTTATCCGTAAAGAGATTCGCTTCTTTTTCACTTACCAAGGAATAAGTGATCACTTGATTTAGTCCCATGCCTTCTAAACGATGACGTAATTCTTTTCCCATTCTTTGTTTTGGGGAAATTTCACCACGTTTGATTGAAACAATTGGCATATGTCCTTCGACATGATCATAACCATAAATACGACCTACTTCTTCGATCAAGTCTTCCGCAATTTCAATATCCAAACGTCTCGTTGGCACGACGACATGCAAGCATTCGCCATTTACTGTCGTTTCAAATCCCAAACGTTCGAAGACATCACAAACGATATCAATCGTTAAATTCATTCCCAAGACTTGATTAATTTTTGATAAAGTAACATCGATTTCCTTATTTTCATGGTGCGCTTTATCGTGAGTTAAAATACCACCTGTCACTTCACCACTCGCATATTCTTGTAACAAGTAACATGCTCGTTTTAGGGCAAGCTCCGTACGATTTGGATCAATCCCTTTTTCATAACGATTACTTGCTTCACTTTTCAAAATACGTTTCGATGTATGACGAATGTGATAAGAGTCAAAAATCGCCGATTCGATAAAAATATTCTTCGTATCCATCTCTACTTCCGTTGACAGACCGCCCATAACACCAGCTAAAGCTACCACTTCTTTATCATTGGCAATGACAATGTCCGTATCATTCAAAATACGATCTTGCCCGTCCAATGTCGTAACATGCTCTCCTTCTTTGGCATCACGAACAATGACATGGCATCCTAATCGATCAGCATCGAAGAAATGAAGTGGTTGACCATATTCCAACATGACATAATTACTGATATCGACAACGTTATTGATCGGTCGAATTCCACTTGACATTAGCCTTGCTTTCATCCATCTTGGACTTTCTTTAATCACCACATTTTTCACTAATTTTCCTAAATAAATAGGCGCATTCTCGGTTTTTACTTCCAATCGATAATGATCGTTAATGTCTTCTTTTGTTTCTTTTGAATCAATCTTTGGAAGCTTGACTGGACGATTGTAGATAGCGCCTATTTCATAGGCCATTCCAAGTACACTTAGTAAATCTGCTCGATTACTCGTGAGTTCGAAATCGATTGCTTCATCATCAAATCCAAGATAAGCTAAAGCATCACTTCCAACGATGGCATCATCTGGTAAAACATGAATTCCAGCTTTATCTTCTTCCGTTACATATTTACTTTCCAAGCCTAGTTCAGCTAAAGAACAAATCATACCATTACTATCAAGTCCTGCTAGTTTCGCCTTCTTAATTTCGATTCCACCAGGTAATGTCGCTCCTATTTTAGCAACAATTACTTTTTGCCCAGCATCCACATTAGGTGCTCCACAAATAATTTGTTGTACCTCATCTCCTAAATCCACTTCACAAATATGAAGCTTTTTACTTTCTGGATGCATCTTACAAGACTTTACATATCCCACAACAAGATTCGTAGCCGCACTTATCGGTTCGATACTTTCGTATTCATTCCCCGCAAATACCATTTTTTCAGCAAGTTCATGATAGTCGATATCATGAATATCGATATACTCACTTACAAAACTTTTACTGAGACGCATTATTTATCACCTCCGTTGACACGATTAAAATCATTTAAGAAACGAACATCATTCGTATAAAAATTGCGAATATCGTTAATACCATATTTAAGCATGGCAACTCTTTCTGGTCCGATTCCAAAAGCAAATCCGGTATATTTTTCTGGATCATATCCATTATCACGTAGTACATTTGGATGTACCATACCTGCTCCTAAAATTTCAATCCAACCATTTCCTTTACAAAGTGAACATCCTACTCCACCACATTTGAAGCAAGAAACATCAACTTCGATCGAAGGTTCTGTAAATGGGAAGAAACTTGGACGAAAGCGAATCGTACGATCTTCTCCAAACATTTTTTTCGCAAAGATTTCAAGGGTTCCTTTCAAATCGGCCATCGAAATATTCTGATCGATCACTAATCCTTCTATTTGTGTAAACTGATGAGAATGAGTTGCATCATCGTTATCTCTTCGATAAGTCTTTCCAGGACAAATCATACGAATTGGTCCCTTTTCGCTATTTGCTTCCATCGTTCGTGCCTGTACAGCAGACGTTTGTGTACGAAGCAACATTTCATCGGTAATATAAAAGCTATCTTGACTATCGCGGGCTGGATGACCTTTTGGCAAATTCAATTTTTCAAAATTATAGAGATCTTGCTCGATTTCTGGCCCTTCTACTACATCATATCCCATCGACGTAAATAATTCTTCTACCTCATCGATCACTTTAGTAATTGGATGAGTTCCCCCAACATGCACTTTCGTACTAGGAAGTGTAATATCGATGGTATCTTCTTTTAATTTGCGTTCCATTTCGATTCGTTCCAATTTTTCTCTATGCTTTTCTAACAATGTATTCACTTCATCTTTAAGATCATTCAATGCTTTTCCAAACTCTCTCTTTTCTTCCGTAGATAAAGAAGCCATCATGCTGCTAAGCGCACTAATTGGACCTTTCTTACCTAAATAAGTTGTGCGAAGTTCATTTAACATTTTTAAATCACTTACATTTTGTAACTTATCCATGACTTCTTGTTTTAATTCTTCCATTTTCTCTTTCATAAATATTTCTTCTCCTCCTTATTTTCTCACGATATAAAAAAATCACATCCTGATAAGGACGTGATGACGTGGTACCACCTTAATTCGTAGATTATTCTACCTCGAAACTATAACGCGTCACCGTTTTATGTTTTCTCATAAAATGCTCCAAGACGAATTCATAAAGTATGACGATCTATTTCCACCAACCATAGACTCTCTATTCGCTTTTCCTTTATTACTACTTCTCTTCTTTGCTTTGATAACTAGTTTTAATTATATCATAAAATCATTAGAATGCAAGTCAAAGTTTAAAAAGCAGTGCATTCAGTACTATCGACCAAAGTCGTTTTCATATTACGATTTTGTCCAACTTCTACTTTTACTACCTTCGATAAAGAAACATCCTGTCCCGTTTTGGCATCTTGAATCGGTTCTTGTAACATTTCATTATCCACCAATTCTTGTAACGTAATACAATAAATATCACTCTCATTTAATGGGTAGGTATTTTGATTCTGCTCAATCCATAATTCGGTTGCACTATAAATAATTTCTAGAGTTGTATCACTTAATTCATTTTTAGAACGATTAATTTGATTGATAATAGGTGGAAAGGCAATAATCGTAAGGATCGCAATTACCGTAATCACACCTAGTAACTCTACTAATGTAAAACCTTTTTTCATATATTTCTTATTTTACCTCCGTACAATTTCCTGACTTGACAATATTATGTTCGGTTATCTTTCCATCTTCACCAATACGTATTTCTACCACTCTTGTCAGTTCAATTTCTTTTCCGGTCGAAGCATCTTCCAATGGTTCAAATAGTAAATGTTCATCTACTAGTGTCTGCAAAGTCACACAATATACATGATCTTTTTTCATCGGATATGTATCTGGATCATCTTTAATATAAAGATCCGCTGCATTATAAATCAAACTTGAAGTAGCTTCGCTAATACCTTCCTTTGAACGCTTAATTTGATTGATGATCGGTGGAAATGATAGTAATGCTAATACACCAAGCAATGCAATAACTCCTAATAATTCTGTCAATGTGAATCCTTTTTTTCTCACATTATCACCTATCCTTATTTATCATTATAATGATTTTTCTATCATTTGTAAAGCAAGAAAAAAAACAACTATTTCGTTGTTTCTTCATTTTTCTTAATAACGTCTTTACCTTTATATGTTCCACAATTAGGACATACTCTATGTGGTCTTACTTCTTCACCACATTTTGGACATTTTACCGTTCCATTCGCACTGATCTTGTAATGAGTACGACGCATTCTTCCTCTCGTCTTACTTACTTTTCTAAATGGTACAGCCATATTAACACCTCTTTCTTATAATAAATCTTTCAATTTTTCTAATGCTGGATTAATTTCCTTATTTTCTTCTTCCGTTATGAATTTCCATCCTTCTCCCTTTAATTTTGGTTCTTCTTTGAGAGCTTCAGGACTCACAACACGCATGGGAATTTCCATTAATATATTTTCCCATATTATTGGTAAAATATCAAGAGTATTCTCTTCTTTTTTTTCATTTTTACCCATTTCTTTAAACATTTCTTGTAAGTTCCCTTCTATATCAATATGAAATGGATGGGAAACGGGTTTCAATGTGATCGCACATGATAGTTGCATCACACCATCGATCGAAAGACGGATTTCTAAATCATCTACTGCATCTTTTTCAATCACGCCTTTCACTTTCACATCATCAAGCGATAGTAGATCTCCTTGTTTTAAATATTCCTCTGAAAAAGAATATGTTTCATCGATCGCGATATAAGAATCCAAACCTGTTTTTAATCTCGTTAAATCAATCTCCATAAATCACCACCAGTTTTTCAACATTAACATTATACAGAACTTTTTCTTTCTTTGCAACTAGTGTTGATAAAGAAGTTTCTTTTCCTCTTCTTGTTCTATTTTTTGATATGCCAAATAACATACATAGGATACACCATCTTCTACTACCAATTCTAACCCATTTAAATCACCATAATACAAGCGATTAACATATTCGGGTTGATAGAAATATTGATAATCTTCCTTTTTCATATAAATTCCTGTATTGACGTCATAACATTCGTTATCTTTTTCTAACCAAGAATGAAGAACACGTAGATTCGGAATTTGTGAATTGACATATCCAGTACAAATATCTGCTTTTAAATGTTTCGCACAAATTCCCGATATCGTATGACAATTTTTAGGACCCGAAATTTGAATGTTTTCTTTTAATCTCTTTAATTCTTCAGTTGATAGTTGATCATAAAAATCGCCAATATATAATAATCCATATGGACTATCAAATAAACAGTTCCCATCATTTTTTAACACCAAACGAGCTTTAGAAGCAATTTTTGCTGGTGCCTTTTCTCCATGCACGACTTCCGATAACGCACTAATAAAATTAAGTTTTCTTATTTCTTCAAACTGTTTTTCCATTTTGTTTTCATACCCCATAAAAGCTTGACCAATGTAAGGATAAGAAGCAAAATATTGATTCATAAAGTCAAAAGTCAATATAGCATTTGCTTGCTTTTTTAGTTCTTTATTCACTTTTTTTAATATTTGCAATTCCTTTTGAAGTTCACAGTTTTCTTTTGAAAAAAGAGCATCATGTTCCATTTGCCTAACACTCTCACGAATCATACGGCGTAAATAGCGATCGATCGCATGAATAACGATTGCGTCATCTTCTTTTATTTTTTCGATTATTTCCCTTTGCATATAACCATCATCCTTTTCAAATAAGCATCCCTATTATAGCGAAATCTTACGAATTGTCAAATCGTTTTTTTTTTGATATGATACCTGCAGGTGGTAATATGACAACAATTGGTATTATATGTGAATTCAATCCCTTTCATCATGGACACTCTTATTTTATTCAAAAGATAAAGGAAGCATACCCAGATAGTACCATTGTTTGTGTCATGAGTGGAAATTATGTCGAACGTGGTGAAGTAAGTATCATCGATAAATGGCAAAAAACCAATATAGCTCTAGAAAATGGTATTGATTTAGTCGTTGAACTTCCCTTTGTTTTTGCTAGTCAAAGTGCCGATTTATTCTGTAGAGGAAGCGTTTCGATCTTACATGCCTTAAATGTTGATCGAATCATCTTTGGAAGTGAATCCAATAACATTGAACTGCTAAAATCACTTGCTCATATACAACTGAGAGATGAATATAATCAAAAAGTCAAAAAGTATATGAAAAAGGGTGAGAACTATCCTACCGCAATGGCCAAAGCATTTGAAAATTCAGCAGATATTTCCAAACTTGGACCGAATGACACATTGGGGATCGGTTATATTCGAGAACTAGAGAAATTACAAAGTTCCATTGAAGTATCGACGATTCAAAGAACCAATGATTATCACGCAACCGATATTACAGGTTCCTTCATTAGTGCGACAGCCGCAAGAAATTTGATCAAACAAAAAGTAGATGTCTCCTCTTATCTTCCATACGATATTACCAAAATGGCACTTCATTTTAATGATGATTACTTTTCTTTACTAAAATACAAAATCATAAGTGAGACCGATCTCAGTAAATATCAAACAGTCGATGAAGGAATTGAGCATCGATTAAAAAAATATGTCCTA
Organism: uncultured Bacilli bacterium; assembly: GCA_944332005.1. Taxonomy (GTDB): domain Bacteria; phylum Bacillota_I; class Bacilli_A; order RF39; family UBA660; genus CALVRE01. Next base: position 6,250 of record CALVJD010000019.1, on the reverse strand, counting down.
GAAGCAAATCATTTCGATGAATTGATTCAAAAGATCAAAACCAAGCGATATACATACCACAAACTATCGCGCATGTTCATTCATATTCTGACTTCTTTTACAAAAGAAGAAGGAAAAATTTGTAAAGAACCAACATATATACGCATATTAGGATTCAATCACAAAGGAAGGCAATATTTAAAAAAAATAAAAAAGAATTGCCCACTTCCGATTCTAACAAAGTATCAGGCTGGATATCCAATGTTAGAGATAGAAAGTCGTACTTCTCTTATTTACGATCAAAGTTTAGAATATCGACAAAAAACAATTCAAAAATAACAAGGAAAGGACAAAGTCATGACTTTGTCCTTTCTCACTTCTCTTTGTATATTGATACATACGATTTTAACATTCATCTACGATTTTAGTGTATATCATTTACAATCATAATTACCATTTTTCATGATGAATTCTCGTAACATCAAATTTATTATTTACACTTTTCTCTTCATTAGGATAACCCAATGCCATCAAGGAAAAAACATGATAGTCTGTAGGAATTTCAAAACGTGTACGAATTTTCTCTTCGTCTTCGCTATCAGGCTTAATTCCTAACCAACAAGTGCCTAATCCTAAGCTCGTTGCTTCTAACATCATATTTTGCATACATGCACCCATATCTTGTTGCCAAAACTCGGTATTAGGCTTTGCGATACAAATGATACAACAAGGAGCTTCTTTTAACATCAATGCATATTTTTTGATTTCCGATAACTCCCATAGACAATTTTTATCTTGAACCACGATAAAGTTCCATGGTTCATTATTCTTTGCAGATGGTGCATTCATTCCTGCTTTTAACACCTTTTCAATATCTTCTTGTGCGACTTCTTTTGTTTGATACTTACGAATACTTCTTCTCCTATAAATTGTCTCCATACTATCCCTCCTATTTTTGACATTTTGGACAATAATAAGTACCACGACCCCCAACTTTAATCTTTACGATATCGTGACCACAAATCGGGCATATCTCCTTTCCATGAACCAATAATTCGTGTTGAAACAAACCATGTACACCTTCTGATGATTCATAACTTCGAATCGTCGTGCCACCCGCATCAATCGCTTTTTCTAAGACGATTTTCGTATTGTCAATAATAGCTTGTAGCTCTCGCTTTTTTAAACGATTTGCTGCTTTAAGTGGACGAATATGACTCATAAACAAAACCTCATCATCGTAGATATTGCCAATTCCAACAATAATACTTTGATCCAATAAAGCTGTTTTAATAGGAATTTTTTTGTTTTGAAATTGCTCTTTTAAATATGTTACGGTAAGTTTTTCATCCCATGGTTCTAACCCTAACTCATTTAAAGGTCGACGAAGATTCAATTCCTCCTTTTTAAGCAAATGCATTCGTCCAAACTTTCGTGTATCATGATATCGAAGCTCTCTTCCATCATCGAGTAGAAAAGCAACATGTTCATGCCTTCCTACCTCATTTTCTGGTACTCGAAACAAGTATTTTCCTTCCATACGTAAATGACTCAACAAATAATAATCCTTTAACTCAAATAAAATCCATTTCCCTCTTCTTTTTAAATCGATAATTTCTTGATCTACCAATTCTCTTTGAAAAGTTTCAAGATCTGGAAATTCAATGATATTAGGGTAAAAGATTCGTACCCCTTTGATGACACGTCCAAGAAGTTCTCTCTTGAGCGTTTCTTTCACTGTTTCAACCTCTGGTAGTTCTGGCATTCAATCACCTTCCTAAATTTATTATAACATAATAAAACTTTTTCATATCTCATTACAAAATAAAAAATCTAGATTTCTCTAGACTGATATATAGATAGAAAAATAGGGCTCCATCATAATGACAGTGCCCTTGCAAAAATGTATTACCATTTTTTCCTTGCATAGATAATATAACATATTTATTTATCTATGTCAAACCATTTAATCAATATTTACATTATAATGATTTTTAATAATTTTATCAAAATAAGCATATATTGACTGCAATAGTTCATTATTATTATAATATTCTTTATGTAAAATTATTCTTTCATAAAATAATTCTTTTATATCTTTGACCACATTCCTTTTAACCCCTACACTTGTTACTATTTCATTAAACATATAAAGAGTATAAGTCATTTGCCTGATTCTAGAATTACTTAATTTATGATTTCTTGCGTCTTTTCCTATCCCACAATCATTTAAATAATTAACTATTTTATAGTCGGGAGCATATTTATTATCTTTTTTATCAAGATCACATAAAACGCAAGAATTATGAGCAACTGCATTTCTTAACTTTACAATTTCTCTTAAAATAAACACATTCTTAATTTCTTTCTTCAACTGGTATTCTTTGGCAAAAAAGTCGTAAAAATTTACTAAATCACCAAATGTTATGATCTCAAGAAATTCCCAAACAGGAATATTTTCTAATTTTTTATCTTTATCCATATCATATTTAGAAAATATTTTTTGATAATATTCACTCCCCACTTTTTTAAATATACTATTATGTATCTTTTTTGGAAATTTTTTGTCATTAAAATCCTGTGCTAAATACATATTAACAATTCTATATCCATCTTCCTCATTAATCAACTCTATTAGATTCAAAATTCTAATTTTTAGGTAATGTTCAATGTCTATGATCATTTTAAAAAATAGTAGTCTTATTCTGTGATCAATAATGGCCAAATCTTTCAGATAGGCAAAATCTAAATCGATAAAACGATCAACAAATTGACCGTTTATGAAATATCTTTCAAAATTATATTTATATGCTGTTATATTATAATAATTATTGTTATCTCTTAAATATTTTTCTGCTTCTTCTTCTGTTATTAATTCAAATTTGATATTTTTATTCTTTAAATAGGGAACCATTTCCGATACTTTCATCATAGGTCTTAATGTTGTTTCCTTAGAATGATCATTCATGTTACTTCACCTTCTTTTATAATTGTCTCCATTATATCATAATCAGTTTATTATGCTAATATATTCCAAACAAAAAGGCCAAATTTTTTTGACCTTTTTAAGTTATTTTGAATTGCTTCTCATGAAAAATATTAATAACGCTTGATATATTTCTTGGTATGTATTCCTTCTAATTCAGCTAACTTAAACTCATATCCCCAATCATAGTGATACATAAAAACCGTTTGTAACGCTATCGAAGCATGATTTAAAGCCTCATGACAACTTTTAAAAATAGGATCTTTTATAATTTCTTGATAGCTTCGTTTGTCAATTCCATCTTGAGCATCTATTTCGCCCGTTCGAACAAACCATGTTCGAATTTCCCCAGCAAATCTAGCTCCTTCTTCCATTGGAATATGATTATCTTGATAAAATTGCAGATATTCTTCCTTGCCCGCATCTTTTCGCATACTATCACCGCTTTCTTAATAAGACTATTGCTTATTATATCATAACTAGCTTTAATATCAAACAAAAAGATAGATATTCGTTATCACTTATTTGTGTGATGTTTTATGTTTCCAAAACTGAAACACATTAAGAAAAATCGATAAAATTAAAAAACAAACACATAAAATAGAGAAAATAGAAATATTAGGTGCTTTAGAAACCTCATCTACGTAAATGACATATGCTTGATTAGTATCATCTTCCGCTGTCACTCTTATGACGATTGCATCTTGATCCGTTAAATTTTGATTCCCATATACTTGATAAGTAGCATTTTCGTTTTCCGTTTCAATTTGTAAATCTAAAGAAGAAGTCGTTACTTTTTCAAGAACATAATATGTCGTCTCTTTATGAAAATCAATTTCATGATCCATAATTACAAGTTTACTTAAATACGTATTATTGGATAAAACCTTTTCTAATCTGTTGACATTTATTTTATATGTTAAAACCGTTCCATCTTCCGCTGTCACCGTTACTTCAAAAAGATTATTCCCAACCTGCAAATGGAAATCATCTGGCAAAGCAACAACAGCCTGATCATCCGTTGCTTCTGCCTGGATATGAATTTCATCGATACTGTTATCTACTTCTAATTGATACTCTATTTTATTTTTATCAAATGTGAATCCCTCTATATCAACCGTCAAACTCTTAAGACTCGCATCACTACTCTTATGAACCACATTCGGACCATGATTCGTATCAGGTGTTGAGGTAGATGGAGTATTATCGTTCCCCGTTTCTGGTTTTTCGTTTGGCGTTTCTATAACGGGTGTTGTGATACGAATATTTCTAGTTGCAGAAGAGACGGCATACTGTTCAAAAGAGGCATCAGAAAAATAGACAGAATCGATCATTACGCTCGTATCACCGTCTATACTATTAGCCTTAATCGTAAACGACGCAATAGCAAACGTTCCACTTTTATTTGTATCGGTATATAATTCAATTTGGCCACCATCGCCATCTCCTTGCCAAATAGCATCCGTCTTTACACTCACTAAAGTTAAAGAGTCTCCTACTTTAACTCTCGCACTCACTGTAGACACTTCTTCACTCGCATTTCCAGTAACATGACAAGTGGTACTTTCCTGTGGAGAAAGTGTTGTCTTATCACAACTTACATTTATAGTGCCACTTAAAGCGTCTATTTGAAAAGGAAATAATGCACCGAATATCAATATGGTAAATAATATTTTCTTTTTCATTTTCATTCTCCTCACTATTGAAACGATTATTTAAAGCAAATAAAACGATCTTTATCAAAAAAGAAAACAAAGTTTGTTTTCAATTTGAAAATTAAATTTTCTTAAAGCAATCTTTCTTTTTTATCCATATAAAAGCAATCATTGCCACAAGAACAGCACCAAGTCCTATCATATAAAATCTAGATACTCCTGTATCAGGATTTTCTACCGGAGTTGATCCTTCATCATCTGTTTCGGGATTTTCGACGTTATCTAATCGTTCTACATTGATCGTGTAAATTAATTCTTGATGATCACGATCCACAACTTTTACTAATACTTGATTATTCCCTACTGCTAAATCGGTGATCTCTCTTGGCCCAAAACCATCAACAAACGTTACATAATCTGGATTTTGAAGTTCACTTGTTAATGTCAAACTCATAACATCATACCCAACCGTCACTGTATACTCATAAACATCCTCTCGTAAGGCAACATCTTGATTATTGATTGCTAACTTACTAAGCATTCTACTTTCTGGCCTATTTACAATTAATGTATAGCTATTTTCAATATCGTTTTCACCTGTGACGTTTATTTTAAATCGATTTTCTCCATAAGCTAATTTTTTTACTCCTATATCACCAGTTATCGTAGAAGCATCGCTTGTTTTTGTTGCACCAATTTCAATACTCGAAACAGTTGCTCCTACATCGATACGATAATTCGTTCTATCAGGTAAAAAACCCGTAATAGTTTTTCCATCGACCGTCAAATTACTTAATGTATGGATGGTGGAAACGGATGAAATTTGTATTTCAAAATCAGGTACCGTAAAACTCGTTTCCTGAAAATCAACATCCGATAAATGAACATCCGTTAGCGATACATGAGTAGATACGCCACCGGTATCATCTGCCTGGACAACAAACGAAGCAATTTTAAAAGTCCCCATTTTATTGACATCTGTATATAGCTGAACATTTCCCTCTTCGCCATCACCTTCCCAAATAGAGTCTGTATTTACACTCACGAGAGTTAAATGCTCCCCAACTTTAATTTGTGCACTGACCGTTGATACTTCTTCTTTTATATTTCCTGTGACATAACAAGTAGTACTTTCTTTTGGGTCTAACATGACTTTATCACATTCTAAATTTACACTTCCAGTCAAAGCATTTATCCGAAAAGGCATCACTGCTCCCAGCACAATTGCGATTAATAATACTTTCTTCTTCATATTAATCCTCCAAATTACTTATCTTCCCTTTTATGAACTGATATAATTTTCCTACATCCGTTATTCTTATTTCTTCATCCATTACAACGTCACCAGCTAAAACATAACACTCATCCATTGTAATTTTATTTTTTAAATATTGATACAACTTTCCTACATCGACAATACTGATATTTCCATCTCCAGTCGTATCGCCTTTCACAATAACGACATATTCTGCTACTAATTGGTTATCTAACACAATTTGCACCTTATCACCAGTCGCTATTTTCTCACTTTGTTTTACCTCACCTTTGAAACTATATACCTTTATATTATAAATATCACTTAACCCAAGAGATAAATTACTGCTAACAATCCCGAAAGGAAGCTCAATAT
>CALVJD010000018.1 GCA_944332005.1 uncultured Bacilli bacterium | reverse complement strand
TTTACATTTCCTTCTTCATCATTATAAAACAAAATATTTTTTTCATTTCCTATTATTTTATCATTCATTTTCGCACCTCCTTCATTAATGTTTGATAATTATTTTTCTAAACGTATTATACTATTTTCTCTATTATTTAACAATTAATTTTGACGAAATAATTTAATAAACCTTTATTATTTTTTACTTATTCTTTTTTCAAATATTTCAGTCACATATTTTTTATCTTTAAATGTACTCGAAATATAATATTTTTCAGTAGTTTCAACTCTCTTATGCCCTAACACTTCAGCAATATCTTTTATTTCACATCCGTTTCTTAGACTAATAGTGGTAAAACTTCCTCTTAAATCATGAAATCTACAAGGAATTCCTAATTCATAATGAATAACTTTAAATGGATGTTTACAAGTATCAGTCCCTTCAAAGATTCCATTATTTTTAACAAAAATTAAATTTACTTCTGGTAAGGCAACATCAATTTCTGCATAGGCACTAACTATTTTTGTTTCGGGTTTATTCGTATAAGGATTTGGCACTTCTTTAGCATAATGTTTCATATACATATCACCATATTGTTCTCTAAATATTTCTTGTTCATATTTAAATTCTTTTAGAGCATTTAACAATGTATCACCTATCTCAATAACTCTGTGGCTTGATGGTGTTTTACAATTCCCAAAGTACCAAACTGTACTTGATTTTCCTTCAATTAATCTTCTTTTTGTTCCACCAGATTGATTTCTTTTAACAATATTTCTATCAACTCTTAATGTTTTATTTTCAAAATCTATATCTTCCCAAGTTAATCCAAATACTTCGGATATACGAAGACCTGTATAATATGCAGTTAAAAAAGCATAATAAACAGTATGACTATTTCTAAATCTATTAAAAATTATTTCTATTTCTTCTGGAGTGAATATATGTGCTGGATCTTCTTGTGGTCCATCATATTTTGGCAATTTTACTTTTAATGCTGGATTTGTTTTAATAAAACCTACTACATCAGTAGCATATCCAAAAGAATTTTTTAGTACTTTTAAAATTGTTCTTAAAAAACATTTAGAGAATCCTTTTTCAACATAAATATTATTTATAAATTCTTGTAATGTTGATGTTGTAATTTGAGATAATCTATAAAATCCTAATCTTGGTTTTATATGATTCTTAATAATATTCTCATAAGTTATTATGGTTGAATATCTTAAATTGATTTGACAGTACGTTTTCATCCAATAATCCAGATAATCTGAAAATGTTATTGTAGCTGGTTTAAAAACATTTCCAGTATTGGTATACTCATTATACGCCTTCATCCCAGCTTCGTATGCTTCTTGTTTTGTTCTGAATCCTGATTTGTTAATAAACTTTCTTTTTCCATCTTGGGGTGCTATCTCAAATCTATATTGATAATAGTTTCCCCTTTTCATAGTATTTACTTGTGACATAAAAATTTTCCTCCCTAAAATACTTTAGAGACGAAAAAAAATCAGCAATGATGCTGATTTCATAATTTGTGTGCATACCTAAATCCCTTTATTTATAAGGAATTAACAGATTTGTGTGCAAGATTTTTTATTTTTCGCACACAAATTGCACACAATTTGATATTTTTGCAAATTTGGTGTTTTTTTTATTATTTCGCTAGTCACAAACCCTTATTTTATAAGCTATTTTCCACAACATTGTTTGTACTTCTTACCAGAGCCACATGGACATGGTTCATTTCTTCCAATTTTCTTCACTTTCTTTGGAGTTCTTTTCTTTTCTTTATTAGAATCTGTAACGGCTTCTCCTTTAGCTACTTGTTTACGCTCCGTATTTTGACGAACTTCCGCTTTCATCAAATAGAAAGTTGTATCTTTATCAATAGTTGCTAATAAATTATCAAACAATTCGAATCCTTCTGATGTATAAGCACGTAGTGGATTTTCTTGAGCATAACCGCGTAAGTGAATTCCTTCTCTTAAATGAGACATCGTATTGATATGTTCCATCCAATGAGTATCAATGACACGAAGAGAAACGGCTTTTTCAAACTCATCACGCATTTCTTCTGGAATCGGTTTAATCTTCTCTTCATATTCGTCTACTAAACGATTGTAAATGGTTTCCATTACCTCTTCCGGTTTTTTATCTATAAACTGTTCCGCGCGCATTTCATTACGTAATAAGTTTCCGTTGATTACTTCTAATATTTCTGAAATATCCTTTTCTGTCAATTTCCCTTCTGGCATAATATGATCATTTACTAAATCTTCTATATAATGATGGAAAGTCTCTAAAATTGTAGTATGAATGGATTCATTATCTAAAATTTCATTACGTTTATCATAGATAATCTCACGTTGTTGATTCATAACATCATCATATTGAAGTAATTGCTTACGTGTATCATAGTTATTTCCCTCAACACGTTTTTGCGCTGACTCAATCGAATTAGACAACATTTTATTGCGAATAGATGCATCATCATCAAATCCTACTCTAGCAAGTAATGTTTTCGCACGATCAGTACCGAAACGAACCATTAAATCATCTTCGAATGATACACAGAATTGACTCATTCCTGGGTCTCCTTGACGTCCGGAACGACCTCTTAATTGATTATCGATACGTCTTGATTCATGACGTTCAGTACCTAACACACAAAGTCCACCAAGTTCTTTTACTTCATCAGAAATCTTAATATCGGTACCACGACCAGCCATATTCGTTGCAATTGTAACAGCTCCTTTAGCGCCAGCGTTGGCAATAATTTCTGCTTCACGAGCATGATTCTTAGCATTTAATACTTCATGAGGAATATGTTCTTTACGGAGCATATCTGATAACAATTCACTCGTCTCGACTGCTACTGTACCAACTAATACTGGTTGCCCCTTCGCATGACGTTCTTTGATTTCATTCACGATAGCTTTATACTTTCCCGCTTTCGTCGCAAACAGTAAATCACCAAAGTCTTCACGAATAACAGGACGATTCGTTGGAATTTGAATAACGTACATATTATAAATTTCACGAAATTCTTCTTCTTCTGTTTTTGCTGTACCAGTCATACCAGCAAGTTTCTTATACATACGGAATAAATTTTGGAAAGTAATCGTAGCAAGAGTCTTTGTCTCTTGTTGAATTTCGACTCCCTCTTTTGCCTCGATTGCTTGATGTAATCCATCACTATACGTACGACCATGCATCAGACGTCCTGTAAACTGATCAACGATAATTACTTTCCCTTCTGTTACGACATAATCAACATCACGCTTCATAGCATAATTTGCTTTTAATGCTTGATTGATATAATGTACTAAGGTAGTATGGGCAATATCGAATAAATTATCGATACCAAACGATTTTTCAGCTCTTGCAACCCCTTCTTCATCTAACGTTACGGCTTTTGTTTTTTCATCATAAACATAACCATCATCTTCTTTTAAACCTTTTACAAAGCGATCTGCTTGCATGTAAAGATTAGCTGATTGCATTGCTCCACCAGAGATGATAAGAGGTGTTCTCGCCTCATCAATCAATACCGAATCGACTTCATCGACGATCGCAAAATTCAGTGGACGCATAACACGATCACTTGCTCTTACGACCATATTATCACGTAAATAATCAAATCCAACTTCATTATTCGTCGAATACATAATATCACAATTATATACTTCACGTTTTTCCTTAGGACTCAATTCACGATAGTTAACGCCAACCTTCAATCCTAAAAAGCTATAAATTTTTCTCATCCATTCAGAATCACCACCTGCTAAATACTCGTTGACTGTAATAATATGTACCCCATCTCCACTTAAGGCATTTAAGTAGGCAGGCATCGTCGAAGTCAAAGTCTTTCCTTCACCAGTCTTCATTTCTGCGATATTACCATAATGAATCGCAAAACCACCAATAACTTGAACTGGATATGGCTTTTCTCCAATCACACGATAAGCAGCCTCTCGAGCAACCGCAAATGCTTCAATTTTAATATCTTCTAACGTTTCGCCATTTGCCAAACGATTTTTAAATTCTTCCGTCTTTGCTTTTAATTCATCATCACTTAATTTTGTCATTGTATCATCTAAAGCAAGTACTTCATTTGCCATATTTTTAAATTTCTCTAATTCTTTATATTCATGATCAAAGATCTTTCTAAAAAAGTTCATATAATCATCCTTTCTTCATACATAATCTATTTTATCAAATAAACGTTAAAAATAATAGTAAAATTTAAAGGAAAGGTTAAAAAATCCATAAAAAAAGAGAAGAATCTCTTTTTTCGTTTATCATTTAACTACTTTGTTTCAATGATACCATAATCGCCATCTTTACGACGATATAAAATACAGATATCTTCATCTTCAACATTTTTAAAAACAAAGAATTCATGACCTAATAATTCCATTTGTAGAATAGCTTCCTCTTCACTCATCGGTTTCATTTCAATTTCTTTTCTCTTGACGATTTTACGATCATCTTCTTCAGAAGGCTCTACTTCAAATGACATATTAAAATCAATAAAAGTATTCTTCATTGCTTTTTTATTCATCTTGGTTTTATTTTTACGAATTTGTCTTTCTAACTTTTCTACTACTAAATCAATAGCAGCATATAAATCTTTATTTCTATCTTCTGCTCTTAAAATAACCTTTTTTGCAGGAATTGTTACTTCTACAATTTGATCGATGCCATGTACTCTAAGTACCACATTAGCAGTAACCTCATCAGGATTTTCAAAATACTTATTCAATTTCCCGATTTTCTCTTCTACATAGTTTTTAATTGATTCTGTTACTTCCAGTTTGTTTCCACGAATATTAAACTTCATATAACCAATCCTTTCTACTTACATTATAACACATTTTTCCTTGGAAAAATATGTAATTTTATGGGAAATAAATAAAAACAGCGCTAAACTAACGCTGTTTTTACTTCGACTACATTCTTAGCTTGATATCCTTTGTCTGTTTTTACCAATTCAAACTCGACATATTGACCCTCAACTAAAGTTTTATAGCCTTCTGAAAGTATTGCAGAATAGTGTACGAATATATCTTCTCCATCTTTATACTCAATGAATCCGAACCCCTTTTCATTATTGAACCATTTTACCTTACCTTTCACAACAATCAATCTCCCTTCTATTTATTCCCTACAATATTAATATACCTTCCCCGCTCCCTATTTGCAAGAAAAAGTAATCGTCAAATTTCGACATCTTTTCGACAATTGTCAGTGCACAATCTAACATTAACTTCATGTAGGGAAGCAATTACGATTTTACTAGAAAAAAGTCACAAATAAGATTGATTTGTTTCAAACTCCATTTTTAAGGCATGAAGAGTCTCCTTTTACAACAGCAGTGTCTCTTCCATTAGCCTTTGAACCCAATTTGATCATTTTAAAACAAATTGTCATTATTTCGACAAAATTTTATATAAAATTAAAGTTGTCAAAAGGAGTTAGTCATTATGAAGAAGTATGTTTTAAATCATTGTATAAATTTTATCCAAAAGAATAATCCCGAATATAGTCACGACAAATTGGCGGAAATTCACTACGGATTAGAATCTATTTACATTTTGATCACTAAAACAGTTTTTATCTTTACAATTGCTCTTCTTTTGAATGTCCTAAAAGAAGTTTTAATATTCACACTACTATATAATTTAATACGCATGCCTTCTTTTGGACTTCACGCAACAAAAAGTTGGATTTGCTTATTAGTCTCGTCTATCATTTTTATTGGTATACCCTTTTTAAGTAGTTGTCTTTTCTTACCGATTAGTGTAAGATCCATACTAGGTGCAATCACCATTCTCTTTTTTTATAAAAACGCACCAGCTGACACTTACAAAAGGCCAATTATCAATCAAAAAAGAAGACACGCTTATAAGCTTGTCTCAACTTTAGTTGCTATTTTTATGTCTGCAATTTCAATTTCCATTCCTGATGGATTTCTTGCAAATAGTTTAGTATTGACGCTTGTGGTACAATCCTTTATGATCTCACCACTTATCTATA